>NZ_JAYGHR010000008.1:0-126721 GCF_034932365.1 Limnoraphis robusta BA-68 BA1
TTCATTCTCAGTTAAAAATTGCCGGGGTTGATGGGGTGATGGGGTGATGGGGTGGTGGGGAGAGGATTTTTTTCCGATGAAAAATAGCTTTTTGTTAATAAAAATTCCCCCCATCTCCCCACCTCCCTACCTCCCCACCTCCCCACAAATCAAGTTTTCGGGTTAGAACGAAACGGCCCTGCCCTGGGTCCACCCTAAAAGCAGGGAAGAAAGTTAACCCCCCTGGGTCCCCCCTAAAAGGAGGGAAGAAAGTTGACCCCCCTCGCCATTTATCAACAGTCCCAGGTTCAGCCGAGACTCATTATAATTGCAGTTAGCACGGCTTTGGCTTTAAATAAATATCTAAATTGACGTTAACCCAATGAAAACATTTACAGCAATTGTAGAAAAAGACCCTGACACCCAACTTTATGTCGGTTATGTTCCCGGTTTTCCTGGCGCCCATTCTCAAGGAAAAACCCTTGATGAACTTCAAGAGAATTTAACAGAAGTGATTGAGATGCTACTCGAAGAAGATGTTACCTTTGAGACTCAGTTTGTTGGTACACAACAAATTATCATTCATTCAGCATGAGCAATATTCCAATTCTGAAACCTCAAGAAGTTGTTCGCATATTAGAAAAATTGGGATTTGTTGAAGTTCGCCAGAAAGGTTCACATAAGCAATTCCGCCATGAGGATGGTCGAGGAACAACCGTACCTTTTCACAAAGGACAAGATATTTCACCAACCTTGCTAAAAAAAATTGCCAGCGATATTAATAAGATGACTGTTGAGGAGATGCTCGAAGATCGCTAATCAAATGCTAACAGAAACTATTTCTTTGGATGAAATTAAGTGAGTGAATTATTGAACTCCCCTCGCCTCGTAGGAGAGGGGTTGGGGGAGAGGTTCTTCTAAGTTTAACCCCCCTCAGTCCCCCCTGAAAGGAGGGAAGAAAATTAACCCCCCTTGAGTCCCCAGCAGGGCTGTTTCATTCTCGACCCTAAATTAAATTTGATGACCTAACCCCCCAACCCCCTTCCCTGCAAGGGAAGGAGGAGTAATTAATATTTTGATATACTTATTAATCAAAAAAAATACTCCCCTCGCCTCGTAGGAGAGGGGTTGGGGGAGAGGTTCTTCTAAGTTTAACCCCCCTCAGTCCCCCCTAAAAGGGTTCTATTATTGTTGAACTTTCTCAGATTTTTGGCTGCGGGGTTTAAGTGGCTTGGATATTATTTTCCTTCCACTTTCAGCTTGCTTTTTTCGCAAATAATCACAAATTGCCTGTAAATCATAATTGAAAGATTGAGCATATTCTTCTCGAATTTTATGAATTTCTTCAAGAACACTATCCTTCCACATCAGTCTCTCCCATTAACTCATAAGGTGTACAAAGTATTGGTAGATCATATCCAGCATCAACGCTAATTTGCGATAGTTTTTTCTGAATCTGAGCATTAGCAATATGCTTACAATTCCACGTTAATAGATAATCTAAACCATAAACTCTAGCGATCGCAATATGCAGTGCATCATTAGCGGATTGAGGTTTTTCTATCAATAACACAAACCAGGTATCTGAACTTTCAAACACCTGGATAAATTATGAACGCCTAATTCAATTAAATAACGATGTTAAAAAATCTTCTCTTTTTTAACCCGAAACTCCAACAGCTACAACAATTAAACCCACTACTAAAGCTGCGCCTAAAGATCCTAAAATGATATAATTGCGGACTTGATTTTTGTTCGGAGGTTCAGCAGTATAAACTTTGGGTTCAACTGCAAAATTATTTAGGCGTCCACCCTCTTCGGTTGTATAAGGCATAAATTAACGTCCTCGTTTTATCTTATTCAATCTAGAGTAACAAAAATTTGCCAATAGTTAAATAACTTCAGGAGGAATTACAGGTTCCCCAGGGCAGGGAACCTCTGAGAACTCAAGAACTAATCGTTCCGGTCACAGGAGAAGAAGCTGTGGCATAATTTTTAATGGGAATACGCCCCGACAGATAAGCCAAACGACCTGCTTGAGTTGCCATTCCCATCGCTTTCGCCATCATAGCAGGCTGTCCGGCTAGAGCGATCGCTGAATTAATCAGTAACGCATCCGCCCCCATTTCCATCGCTGAAGCTGCTTCGCTGGGGGTGCCAATACCCGCATCAACAACGACGGGAACTTTCGCATTATCGATGATAATCTGAATATTAGCAGCGTTTTTAATTCCTTGTCCTGAACCAATGGGAGAACCCAAAGGCATGACTGTCGCACAGCCAACTTCTTCTAAACGTTTGGCGAGTAACGGATCAGCGTTAATATAGGGAAGTACCGCAAAGCCTTCTTTCACAAGTTGTTCTGCGGCTTCTAAGGTGCCAAAGGGATCAGGTAAGAGGTATTTGGCATCAGGAATCACTTCTAACTTGACAAAATTGTTATCTTCCTGTCCTAATAATTTTGCCATCTCTCGTCCCAACCGTGCAACCCGAATAGCGTCTTCTGCATTTTGACAGCCTGCGGTATTGGGAAGCATCCAAATTTTCGTCCAGTCAATGGCTTCTGCGAGTCCTTCATGTCCGGGGGCTTGAGTTTGAACTCGTCGTACCGCTACAGTGACAATTTCACATCCACTGGCGAGGATGCTTTGCTGCATTTCTTCTAGGGTACGATATTTGCCCGTTCCGGTCATCAGGCGAGAGTTAAAGCTTTTTCCGGCTATAGTTAACGGCTTATCTATATCTTGTTGTTGCAGGGGTTTATCGAGTGTTTGCATTTTGAAGCGTTTCCTTTATTTTTCCAGTAGATGTTGATTTTTCATCTAGTTCTTATTGTACGATTTTGCCTGAATGATTGTGACTAAAAATATTAACCCAGTTTCTCTATCTTAAATGTCGTGAGAGGACTCCCGCCACAGCGCGACTCTTGGCGGTGAGATGAATCACGACTGAATTTGGAGTTGCCTGATGCTCAACATATTTTTAAGATCAAATAAACTTGCAACAAACAACATTAAATGTTATCTTACCAGAAGCTTATCAATGTGTGGCAAAAATGTTAGATGTTCTCAAGGTAAGACTATACCCAAACAAAGAACAGCAAACAGCTTTAGCTAAGAACTTTGGTTGTTGCCGTATGGTATGGAATTTTTATCTGGAGAAAACTAACACTCAGTACAAAGAAACAGGAAAAGGGCTAAGTTATTGCGAGATGGCAAAAGACTTAACCCAACTTAAAAAGTTACCTGATTACTCATTTCTGCAAGATGCTACTGCTGCCACATTACAACAATCATTAAAGAATTTAGAATCGGCTTTTAAGAACTTTTTTGCTCACCGAGCCAGATTTCCTAAATTCAAAAACAAGCAGAATAAGCAATCAATTCGTTATCCTGAAAGTTGTTCAATTAAAGGCAATGGCGTCAAACTTCCTAAGATAGGGATTGTTAAAGCCAAGTTCCCCAAAACAATTAGCAGCAAAATTAAATCTGTTACGGTTTCAAAAACAAGTACAGATAAATATTTTGCTGCGATTTTGTTTGAAACTGATGATTTAATCCTTAATAAAACAGGAAAAATATCAGGAATTGATTTAGGGTTAACGAGTTTAGTCACGGTTTTTGATGGTGAAACTTACACTCAAGTTGATCCAATTAAACCCACTAGAAAATATGCCAAACGATTAAAAAGGAGACAGCAAGCATTATCTAGAAAGAAAAAGGGTTCCAATAATCGCCATAAACAAGTTAAAAGAGTTGCTAAGGTTCATGAAAAGATAGCAAATACAAGACTTGACTTCCTCCATAAAATCTCCAGAAAGTTAGTTGACGAAAACCAAGTCATTGTAGTGGAAAACCTTTGCGTTAAAGGATTGGCACGTACTAAATTAGCAAAATCTGTGTTAGATGCTGGTTTTGGAATGTTAGTAAATTTCCTGAACTACAAACAAGATCGGGAGGGGGGAAGATTGATTGAAGTTGACAGATTTTTTCCGAGTACAAAGCTTTGTAATTGCTGCAAATTCAAAAACGATTCGTTAAATTTAAGTATTCGTGAATGGGTTTGTCCAAATTGCCAAACCCATCATGATAGAGATGAAAACGCAGCGAAAAACATCAGGGAAGAAGGGATAAGAATACTGTCAACAAATACTGTGGGACACACAGAAATTCAAGCTTGTGGAGAAGAAGTAAGACTCGAAGCGTGTTTGCACTAAAAAGCATTCTTCTGTGAAACAAGAATCCGCCGTCGAGCGCGTAGCTTGGCGGGGGAGTGTCAACTATCATAAATTAAAATCTCAGGAGACCTTGAAAATTCGGGGCGGGTTTATTGAGGTTGTTTGAGGGAAAACAGACCTCTTGACTGAACCCTCCGCTACAGGGGTGACTCCTGACTGAAAATGGCTGGCAATTTCATCAAATAATTATTCCTCAGAGGAGTTCGGTTCAGGTGCGTCAACGGCTTCGAGATATTGACTATCAATTAAAAACGCTCCCTTTTCAAAACGAACGCCCCAATATCCGCCCGGACGCCTATCAAGAATAATCCCTTCTTCTCCCAGTTTAATCACATTGGAGGGACGTAACATCGGCATGGGGTCAGCCGTTTTAACGTAGGGAGGAATACCAATCATTCTAACTTTTTGATAAATTTCAAACTCGGGTTCCATCGGTATTGTCATTAAATTTTAATTCAGGTTAAATGAGAAACAATTTGCTGTAATTGTTCAATTTTTTGCGACTGTTGCTGACGAGTGTGTTCGAGTTGATTTAACTCGGTTGTTGTGGTTTCAACTTGTTGTTTAAGTTCATTCCAATTGTTTTGAAGAGGTTGCAGCATTTGTTGATACAAACTCACCGTTCCCCAGAGTTGAGAAACCGCTTGATATTGTTCGCGCCAACTGTGTTCTTCTGCTTCTAATTGTTGACGTTTTTGTTGTTGTTCATCGGTTTGACGGTTCACCGTTTCTTCTAGTTGTTGAATTGCGGTTTGAATTTGAGAAATTTCAGCTTCAAGAACCTCTAATTTTTGCTGTTGATCTTGGTGTTGAGCATTCAAACTGGAGAGAACCCGCTCAAAATTAACCAGGCCATCTGGATTAACATTGGCAGGCAAACCTTGACGTTTTAATAATACAGCCTGATGCTGAATCAGAATCGCTTCTCGCTCTCTGAGGGTGCGACGCTGACCGCCAATGGTGCGATTTAACATATCATAGGCATCGTTTTCATCGGTGAGTTCGCTTTCAAGACGAGAACGTTCTCCATCGCTGGCTTGTACTAATTGTTGTTGAAGTTGCTCGATGTCTTCTCGTTTGTATTTCAACTCGTCTTCCTGTTCTTTGACCATGCGAAACCAGCGATCCCATTCTTGTTGAAGTTTATCAACTTCCTCTTTAAGTTTTTCGATAGGCATCGCTTCTAAAGCCGATACATTAATAACCACCCCTACACTTTGAGTCTCATCAAACTGAGCGGCTAATTTTTCCAATTGACTTAATAAAGTTTGTCGATTTTGGAGTTGAGTTTGCCAAGTTTCAGCCAATTCTTGTTTAGCCGTTAATTGAGTATATTCACCTTGGAGATTAGATTTCAATTGAGTCAAATCATCTTGAGATTCATACCAATTTTGCCACTGAGTTTGTAGAGATTGACGAGTGGCATCAACTTGGTCTTGTAATTGCTCGGCAGAAGTTTGTTTTTCTTGTAGTTGTTGCCAATGATGTTGTAAAGTTGATTGTCCAGCTTCTAGGCGATCCGTTGCTTGTTCAAGTTGTCTTTGTAAGGCATCAAGAGCAACGGGAGTAGACAGTTGAGCCAGTAAAGATTGAAGCTGTTGTGATTGTTCTTGACTGAGAGCGGGAGCGGATTTTAAGCCAGCTTGTTGATCTTCAAGTTGCCGGATCTGTTGTTGGAGTTGTTGGCGAGTTTGTTCAATTTCAGCTTGGGATTGATCCAACTCCGAGCGGAGTCGTTCTCCTTGTTGTCGTGCAGATTCTATTTCTTGACGTTGCTGTTCGAGGCGTTCAAATTCTTCTTCAAGCTGTTCGAGTTGCTCCCGTTGAGCCTCCATTTCCATCTCGCGGCGATTGAGTTCTTGACTTTGATAAGTGAGAGACTCTTTCCACTGTTCGATTTCTTCTTGTTGAGTTTTAAACTTTTCTTGTAAGCGAGAGAAATCTTGAAGAATGCTAACGAGCTGTCGAGCGGCATCTTGAATGCGTTGAACGTGCTTGCTGCTATTAAGGTCTACGAGGACTAAGGCACCGTCCTTGAAGTTATTGGCATCCTCGGCGGGTATCACCTCATCACCTGTAACAGCAGTCCAGTTGTTCTCACCTCGCTGACAGGCCAGCAATTTGAGTTCAGCTCGACCGCCTCCCAAACCAAAGCTTCTCTGCTTTTGTACTTCCGCTAAATACAGCACGGTGATCGTCCTCGTGAGGTGTTTAATTGACACTCCCCAGCCCTTTAGGCGTGGGGATTCTTCATTCTACGACTCAACTTGCTCTGACAGGATTGCTCCCACATGAGTAGAGGTCGAATCTCCTGAAGCTTTCGGATCTAAGATCCAAGTTCCCGTATGCCCTACGGTACTCAAGGCTATTTTCAGAATGTTGATGGCAGCGTTCCAGTCTCTATCTAAAACAAACCCACATTCACAAACATGAGTTCTTGTTGATAGAGATTTCTTGACTATCGCACCACAATTAGAGCATTCTTGAGAGGTATAAGCAGGATTGACTGCAACAGTTATCCTGCCAAACTTTACCCCGAAATACTCCAACCATTTTCTGAATTGATACCAACCTGCATCATTGATAGACTTGGCGAGACAAGGATTTTTAACTAAGTTTTTAATTCTCAAATCTTCATAGGCTACCAAATCGTTAGATTGGATTACGCAACGCGCTACCCTCTTAGCGTGTTCTTGACGTTGCCTACTTATTTTGAGATGTACTCGCCCTAATTTATTAATGGCTTTTTTCCGGTTGGCAGAGCCAATTTTTTTGCGAGAAATGCGCTTTTGATAAAGCTTTAATCGCTTTTCTCCTGTTCGATAAAATTTAGGGTTGGGTTCACTATGCCCATTGCTATCCGTGTAAAACTCTTTGAGTCCAACATCTAAACCAATTGTTTTACCCGTTGGTGAGCCACTACGTTGCTCTGGTTCCCAGAGTTGTAGTAAGTGGCGTTGTGTTTCTACTTGGTTCTCTGCACTAATTAAGAATTGAACATAATAGCCGTCAGCACGACGAACTACCCTAACTCTTTTTATCTGTTCTAATTGGTAGAAGTTTAAATCCCACGTCCCTTTAAGTTTGAGCTTACCAATACCTTTTTTATCGGTGAAACTGATTTGTTTCCGGGTTGGAGATAGCTTCCACCCAGAGGTTTTATATTCCACTGAACGAGAATTTTTCTTAAACTTTGGATATCCTTTTCTACCGGGAACCGACTTCTTGCAGTTGTCATAAAACCGAGAAATGGAACTGTAGGCACGTTCAACAGAAGCTTGGCAAGCACTAGAATTCAAAGCTTTGACAAAGGGAAACTCATCTCTGAGAGATTTACTCAGACGGTATAACTCTTTCTGTCCAACGCCTTGATTATCCATCCAAAAACGGATACTCTTGTTGCGGACAAATTGAGCCGTCCTGATTGCCTGATCAATCGCTGTGTATTGAGTTGTTTTCCCTTTAGCCTTAAATTCTAAAACGAGCATTTTACGTGGGAAACATCTACGCAAAACATGATAACATAAAAGCCGTCCTAGAAGGACGGGGCTTTCAAGCCATTTTTTCGGTAAAATCGACAGACAGAAATGATTCGGTCTCAATCGTGGATCGATATACGTGTCCCTGCTCAATTTTACTCTACCACCAATTACCAGAGAAGATTTCCTCTGGAATACATCTTGAAATCTTATCAAATTGCGTTGACGAATCGAGTGATTGTCTGAGCGAGTCAGGCTGTAACTGCCTACAATAGTTAGAATGATAAAGTTTCTCGGTTGATTAGCAGGCTCTCGCTCGGCGGAATCAGAAAATGATCAGTCACAACCCTTTGAACCGTCCACAGGAATAGGCGGAGTTTACACTAATTCCATCGGGGTTGGTGTGAGAGGATGTACATAGAATTCAACGGTGATCAGGAGGCCACTTGCTGCATGCAAGGCTCTTTAAGTGAGATTGATATCCGCAGTATCCTGCAACTGATTGAGCTAGGTCAGCGAACCGGAGAACTCATGGTAGAGGCTTATAGCCCAACGTCCGGCACAACGGGCGGTAAGCGTCGTCCTCACTTTGGGGGACCGTGCTGGTTAGTCTTCTGCTTTAATGGTCGCATTATCTATGCAGGTCAGAGCGAGGATAGTTTGTCACGCTTGCGCGACTACCTACGTCGTTTTCAAGCTGATAAAGCCCTTGATCAGATTGAAGTTCCCTCGATTGCATCGGTTAATGCTCCTGAATACGGCTACCTGTGGGCGTTGTTAGAAAAAAATCTAATCACCCCACCTCAGGCCCGCAGCATTATTCATGGAATGGTTTATGAAACCCTGTTTGATTTGCTGAGTTTGCACCAGGGTTCGTTTATCTTTGAGATTGGGCCACCGTTGGCCCCGCAGTTAACCACCTTAGAAATCAGTTCGCTCTTGGCAAAAATTATGAAACAAGTTCAAGAGTGGAAAACCTTTCATCCCCATATTCAATCCCCCAATCAATGCCCTTTAATTCCAGATCCACAGAAGTTGCAACGCACATTACGTCCCAATGCTTTTGAAACCCTCAACCGTTGGGCAGATGGTCAAACCAGTTTTCGTCAAATAGCCCGCTATTTAAATCGAGATATTGTCACCGTGACTAAAGCGATGTATCCCTTTGTGCAACAGGGGTTTGTGCAGTTGTTAAATCCCACGTCAAACGGTGAATCTCCGGCTCAAAATAAGCTCGCTATCCCAACAAAAGTTCCCCGAATTGTATGTATTGATGATGACATTGTGATTCGAGAAACGGTAGAATTAATTCTCAATCGGCAGGGTTATGAAGCGACAGCAATCAGTCATCCCCTGAAAGCACTCAGTTGGGTTTTTCAGCTTAAACCTGATTTGATTTTATGTGATATTGCCATGCCCGAACTCAATGGCTATGAAATCTGTGCAATGCTGCGGAATTCCACTGCCTTTCGCCAAACACCGATCGTGATGTTAACGGGGATCGATGGATTCGTTGACCGACTACGAGCCAGAATGGTACGAGCCACAGACTATCTAACCAAACCGTTTGGGGAAAGTGAATTATTGACATTAGTTGAAACCTATGTCGGCCTTGGAGATCCGAATCGGCTACCATCAGAGCGGTTGTTAGCTTCGGAAATCAACGATATCTTCGATCAATAAGATATATGCCGATCCTTTTAAACTTAAAATTACCAAGGAATTTGGGTATACTTGAATCAAACAATACTATATTAGAGTATTCTTCAAGCGCAGTTGCAATTAACCGTTTGGTCTGAAACCGGAGTGCCTTCCTTGTCCGAGGACGACCTCAACTGATCGGATACACTCTCTCGGGCTTCTCCATTACCGTCCGTTAACCCTAAACCCAGAAATTCAGTCAGACAGTATGAGTACAGTTATGGTTGTAGAAGACAGTGTCACACAACGGCAGATGATTTGTGATCTCCTCAAAGAGAGTGGCTTAGACGTAAAGGTGGCAAGTGACGGTGTTCAAGCCTTAGAAGAGGTGGAGAAACATTGTCCGGATTTAGTGGTTCTTGACATTGTTATGCCTCGCATGAATGGATACGAGTTGTGTCGGCGTTTGAAGTCTGACCCCAAAACCCAGAACATTGCAGTCGTGATGTGTTCTTCTAAGGGCGAAGAATTTGATCGCTATTGGGGAATGAAACAAGGGGCTGATGCTTATATTGCCAAGCCTTTTCAACCGACAGAACTGGTGGGAACCGTCAAACAATTACTGCGAGGTTGAATATTGGTACTATGGTCGGTAATCCTGACTTTTTAACCGGGCAGAGTCCAGACAGTCCTGAGTTCCAAGAACTAGAGACTCCAGAAGGAGAACCCCATCTGCGATTTTATCTTCCTTCGGGCATGGAACTGGCATTGTCCGCCATTGGGATTAAAGAAGTGCTATCCCAATCTCCGGATCGGATGACTCCTATCCCAAACGTTTCCCCCTTACTCTTAGGAACACTCAATATCAGGGGTCGAGTCGTTTGGGTGGCGGATCTGGGTCAATTTCTCGGAGATCAAATCCCTTTAGATACAGATCGCACAGAGATTCCTGTGATTGCCGTAGAAGATCAAGATACGATCTTGGGTTTAGCGGTAGAAGCCATCAGTGACATTGTGTGGCTAGATGTCGAACAGATGAAAATGCCGACTCAACTCCCAGACAGTATGGCACCGTTTATCAAAGGAGAATGTCAAATGGGTGATGCAGAAGAACCCCTGCGATTACTCGATCAAATTGCTATTGTGCGATCGGCTCGATGGGGAGCTGCTTAAGCGTTAAATGTTCAACCTTTAAAAAGTCCAAAATTTAAGTCCCAGGCTCTCAAGCAACCCGTTCTCAACTTTGACCCCGTACAACCCCTTTGGAATCTAAAAATCCCAGATAGGCACTCAGCAGCTCACTGCTTTCAAACTCCCGAACTCCAAATAAATAATAAAGACTAAATTTGAGACGCTAAAAAACTAAGCCATAAACCATAAAGAACTAGAAAAAACGGAAAGGGGAATAGGCAATGCCAGCAAGTACAGACTTCCTGCAAGAGTATCAACAAACAGAAGCCGCTTACACACAAGGAAATTATGAAGAAGCAGCCGCTTTAGTCTATCGGTTAGTTGAAGATTATCCCGATGATCCATCCGCTCGCTTGCTGTGCGGTCACATCTACGGTTACGGGTTGCAGCAGTACGATGTTGCTCGAGAACAGTATCTCGCCGTTCTTGATCTGACCGATGATGCCGAACTGCTCGAACAAGCTCAAGCATCAATGGAGATGGCTGAACAGTATCTAGCCGACTCAGCCGCCTATGCCATCAGTGGAGATCTCGGGTTAGGCGTGGATCTCAACGATGATGATGATGATGACATCGGAACCGCCGAAACCCGACTAGACTTAGAAGAGATGATGGAAACGGGGGTTTCTGATGTAGACTTAGACGACTTTGCTGACCACTCAGAACCCCTGCTCGACTCCGAGATGAATTTAGAGGAATTAGAAGAACTCTCTTTAGAAGAAATTGACCTCTCAGAACCCGACTTCGGTTTAGAAGACCTCAGTAATGATGGGCAGTTAGATGAGTTTACTGACATCGGTAATTTGCCAAACTCACTCACAGATGAAGAAGACGACGACGATCACAACCCTCTGGCTGACAATCCTTTTGCTCAGAGCGATCAGTCTCTCGGTGTAGCTGAAGAACTAGAACTCGTCGAAGATGAAGCCATTACCACTCAACTCGAATCTGACCCCTTTCAACTCGATGATCAATACAACTCCGACGACGAAATAGAACAACAGTTGCTACAACCCCTAGAAAACTGGTCAGGAAATTTGTTAGCCGAAGAGGCTAATCCCAACTTTGATCAACCTCAATCTAACTTTTTACAGGCGACCTCTTCAGAAGTCTTGGATTTAGACGATCTGATGGAACTCGATGATCTCGAGGACGACGAAAACTATTCCCCTGTAGCACCCCATTCCGAAAAAAATGGCCGCTCTTCAGCCTCAAAAGTGGCTCTAAAACCCACACCGAATGTTACCGAAGACTCCGATGACGAAGAAGGGATAGACCTTGATGAATTTAACTCAGATTTAGATGATATTTTTCAATCCCTTGAAGATTCCGCCGACTTAAACTTACATTCATCGAATACACCCGCTCACGCCAACGGTAAATCTTATAGTCCCCAAGTTGAAAAAGAGGATGAAGATTTCGATGAAGACTTGTTTAGCTTGGAGGATATACAGCAAGCTTCTGATGCCGAAGCCGAAACCTTACTGATGAGTCCGTCCGGTTCTGATGATGATTTTCAGTTTGATGAGAATGAGGAATTTGCACTGCAAGACCTGCTCGAAGACCCAGACTTGATCGCAGAGGACGACTTGAGCCAGGAATTGCTCTCGTCGGAGCGAACCCATTCTCAGCAGTCCCATGCACAGAATGGCAGTTTAGACTCCGATGCTTTGTTTGATGCCAGTGAGATTCCCGACAGTTTTGGCTTGGATGCTTTTGATGATGATAGTTTTGGAGAGCAGTTGCAGTTCTCCAACAGTCAAGGGATCAATCTCGACAAACAGCAGCACCTCTCCGACGACGAGATAGAACCCGACGACGAAGAAGTGCTGACGACAGATTCTTCGGCTCTTGATGAGAATGACTTCCTAGATAATTTTGATGAGTTTGACGATTTGGGGAACCTGCCAGATTTTGAAGCCTCCCGCTCAGAAGAAGCCTCGTTTATTTCCGACTCCTCGGACTTTAACGAAGAAGTCGATAGTGATTTTGTTGCCACGGCTAGCAGCGCCCTAGAGCGAGACAATTCCGCCATTAGCAACGATGAACTGTTTAACGTTCCTCTTGATCAAGAAGTTGTAACGACCTTTACCTCGCAAATCGACGATCCGGTTGAAACCTCGGTCACCGTTGAACAGGGGCCGTTTGCTTTCCTGGAAAATAAAGTCTTTAAAACTAAATTTCTCTACATTGCGATCGGTACAGGGGTAGCGACTCTGATTTTCGTGGCAACCGCGACAAATATTATGACACGCACGGCCTCTATCAATCAAAGACGCGAGGTGGTGAATTCCCTACGAACCACAGGTTGGATCGTTACTCTCGTTGCGGGTGCGACGAGCTTCTTGAGTGCTTGGACTGTGGGAGATATTGCGGCGCGACAAATGTCGAAAGCCTCAAAAGATTTACAGCATCAATTTGATGCCATCTCTCGCCACAACTTAAAAGCCAGAGCGACGGTTTATGCTATCGATGAGTTGGGTCAAATGTCGGCGAAATTTAACCACATGGCACAGTTTATCGAAACCACCACCGCCGAAGCTCAACGCAAAGCTGAAGAACAAGAAGAAGCTAAAGAAAATCTCCAACGCCAAGTGATTCGCTTACTCGATGACGTAGAAGGGGCGGCTCGAGGTGACTTAACGGTAACGGCAGAAGTGACGGCGGACGTGCTAGGCGCGGTTGCTGACTCGTTTAACTTAACCATTCAAAACCTGCGAGAAATCGTGGTTCAGGTGAAACAGGCGGCCCGTCAGGTGAGTAAAGGGGCAACCGATAGCGCGACGTTTGCTAAAGATGTCGCCGGAGATGCCCTGCGACAAGCTGAAGAATTAGCCGCAACGCTCAATTCCGTACAAGTCCTAACCGATGCCATTCAACGGGTTGCTGATAGTGCGCGAGAAGCCGAAGAAGTGGCGCGATCAGCCGCCGCCGTCGCCACAAGAGGCGGAGAGGCTGTACAAATGACGGTAGCCGGGATTTTGAAGATTCGCGAAACGGTAGCGGAAACCACCCGTGAGGTGAAACGCTTGGCAGAGTCTTCTCAAGAAATTTCTAAAATTGTCGCGATCATTTCTCAGATTGCTTCACGGACAAACTTATTGGCTTTAAACGCCAGTATTGAAGCGGCACGAGCCGGAGAAGCTGGACGGGGTTTTGCCATTGTTGCTGATGAAGTCCGACAATTGGCAGATCGTTCGGCAAAATCTCTTAAAGAAATTGAACAAATCGTGATGCAAATTCAGAGTCAGACGAACTCTGTAATGATGGCGATGGAAGAAGGAAACCAACAGGTGATTGACGGGACGCGACTCGCCGAACAAGCCAAGCGATCGCTCGATGATATTATTCAAGTTACTAACCGGATTGATGTTTTGGTGCGATCAATTACGGCCGATACCGTTGAGCAAAATGAAACGGCTCGGGCGGTGGCGCAAGTTATGCAGGCTGTTGAACATAGCGCTCAAGAAACCTCTCAAGAAGCTCATCGAGTCTCTAACGCTTTGAGTAATCTTGTAGGTGTGGCTCGTGATCTACTTACTTCTGTTGAACGATTCCGAGTAGACTCTTCTGAGCGAAAATAGGAAGATAGGCAATCTTGCAGAAGGCAATCTGGCAGGAGGTAAGAGGGAACAGAAATATTTGAACTTCTGAACTTCTCAAATTTTAAATCCTTTATTTTTAATGATGAATTATGCAAGCCGAACAACAACAACGCATCCTGGGATATTTTATTGAAGAAGCGCAAGATCACCTCGATACGATCGAACAAGGATTGCTCAACTTGCAGTCTACGATCGAAGATCCTGATCTGCTTTATGAAGTTTACCGTGCGGCTCACTCGGTTAAAGGGGGGGCAGCGATGTTAGGATTGGCGAGTATTCAAACAACATCTCATCGCCTCGAAGATAGCTTTAAAATTCTCGAAAAAATCCAAGCTCAATCTAAAGTTCAAGTTGACCAGGAGTTAGTTTCTTCATTTTTGGAAATTTCTGATACACTTAAAGCTCAGATTGAGAGTTTATCCGGCCCTTACGGGTTAACCGATGAAGTGGCGGCTAGCCAACTGAAAAAAGTAGAACCTACCTTTGATCGCCTTAACTATCAGCTTGAGTCTCTGGCAAAACGCAATGAAGTCTTTCTGACTGAATTCACTCTGACGACGCCTAACATCATCTCTCAAGTCCCAGCTACAGCTTACCTCAAGAAACTTGAGATGATACCCGCGATCGCCACTAAACCCCCGGAAAATAGTGCGAAAGAGTTATTTTTCCGCAGCGATGTTCCCGATCAACTACGGGAAATGCTGCAACTGTTTAAACAAGCGGAAAATTCGGATCGCCGCAAAGCCTTGATAGAAATCTGTCGGAGTTTGGCTAGAGCAGGAGAAACTTTTGATTTGTCAAATTGGGCGAAGTTTGTCGCCACTGTTGAACGAGCAATTGCTCATCCGCAGAATGCTTTCTCGACTTTAGCTCCAATCACCATTAAAGCAATTAAGCAGGCTCAAGAGTTGGTGTTGGAAAATCGAGAAGCCAAAATTTCAGTGAGTGCGGATCTCAAAAATTTATTACCTAAATCTTCGGTATCGGAAACCAACAAAACATTACCAACTCGCAGTTCAAAAAGCGGTTCGGCGAAAAAAACGGCATCAGAAACCGCTAATTCTTCCAGTACGAAGGGAGCGAGGAATAATCCTCAAAGTTCTCCT
Source organism: Limnoraphis robusta BA-68 BA1 (assembly GCF_034932365.1). Taxonomy (NCBI): domain Bacteria; kingdom Bacillati; phylum Cyanobacteriota; class Cyanophyceae; order Oscillatoriales; family Sirenicapillariaceae; genus Limnoraphis; species Limnoraphis robusta. The sequence goes on from NZ_JAYGHR010000008.1 coordinate 15,239, forward strand.
CAAGCCGCCTCAAATTCCCGACAATCTGATTCAATGGATGCGGATATTGATTTATCATTTTTAGAGAATTGGTCGGCTGCTCAATCCCCTCTAGATGCTTCTAAACCGACGCCTAGAGGCCCGGAAATGGCACCGGAAGAGTTAAAAAGTCTCGCGGATTTGTTTGAAGGGGAAAACTCTATCGAACAGAGTTGGAGTGAAGAAAGGTTAATTGAATCAACAGAGTATCACTCAATTCATTCTTCGACATCGGGTACTCCTCTTGACCGCGACTTTTTGGATTTATTTAGTGAAGACTCTCAGGAGCAAAACCGAACCCATTCTTCCCAAGATCCGAAGAATAAACAAGCCGTTAATCAGACTTCAAAACTACAACGGACTGACTCGAACACTGGATCAAGTCGGGACTTGAATCTAACAGATTTTGATGATTTGCTCAATATTGGAGCGGGGGAAACTGTTAATCGTTCTCAATCGTTGTTCACTTCTGGCAATGTAACAGTTTCTCAATCGGATTTAGAAGCGGAAAATCTCAGTTTTGAGGATTTGTTTGCTTCTTCAGAGACGGAGGTTGAGTCTTTCTCACAAGCTCCGGCTCCCTCTTCAGTGCAGTTATCTGATGATACAGACTGGTTTGAACACCTCGTGAGTGGGGATGGGGAGACGGATTCTGTCTCGGATTCTATACCAGAGACGACGACTATTGCTGCGACTCCATTGACTTCACGACGGGTAACTTCCTCTACGACCACTTCTCAAGAAGATTCTCAGAATTTGTTTAGTGAGTTATTTGATTCTTTGGAGGAAGAGACGGACAACCGAGATCAGCAAGCCGTTGACAGCGAAATAGACTTTTCGACTGCTGAGGAGACTTCAGCGATAGAGGACTTTGATTATTTAGAACGATTACTCAATCAAAATACGGGGGTTCTTGAAAGTCAACAAAATTTAGGGAATGCTGAACCTATGGGACTGATCTCCGACGGTTCGGGTGTATTTTCGGATCTTGATGCTTTATTGCAAGCAGAAGATGGGATTGACTTACACTCTGATGAGGAGGAAGATGATGATGATCTTGAAGAAGATAATGAATTTGCTGAACTCGAAAAATTACTAGGCGGTGAAGAAGGGCCTGGTGCTACGGGTGGGGCGGGGATGAGACAACGGAACGGAGCGAAACAGACTCGTGTTTTTGAACCGATCGCCAAAGTTCCAGTCAAGCAACTTGATAATCTCAGTAACTTGATGGGTGAGTTGGTGGTTAACCGCAACAGCTTGGAGCAAGATCAAGAACGGATGCGGCAGTTTTTGGATAATTTACTCGATCAGGTGTCGCTGTTGAGTGATGTGGGTCAACGGATGCAGGATTTTTACGAGCGAAGTCTGTTGGAAATTTCGCTACTGTCGGGACGTAAACAATCAGTTTGGAATAGTCCTCGCAGTGCAGATGAGAAACCGCACAAAAATCGAGTTGATGATCCGATTTCACGCTTGTTTGACGATTTTGAATCAACAGAATTGGATCGGTTTACGCCTTTTCATACCTTGTCTCAAGAAATTATTGAGTTGGTGGTGCGGGTTCGAGAGTCGGCGGCTGATATTGAATTTTTGGTGGAAGAGGCGGATCAAGTCAGCCGTCAATTGCGACAGGTGACGACTCAGCTTGAGGAAGGTTTGACAAAGGCGAGGATGGAACCTTTCGCCCAAGAAGCGGATCGCTTGGCCCGTCCAGTGCGAGATATTTCGATTAAGTGTGGCAAACAGGCTGAACTTTATGTTGAGGGTCGAGATACTTTAATTGACAAGATGTTGTTAGGGAAACTGCATGATCCTCTAATTCATTTGGTTAATAATGCGATTACTCATGGGATTGAACCTCAAACGGTGCGGATAGCAGCCGGAAAGTCTGCGAAGGGTCGGATTGCCATTAAACTCTTTCACCAAGGGAATCAGACGGTGATTTCGATTTCTGATGATGGGGCGGGAATTGATGTCGAGAAGGTGAAGGAAAAGGCGATTCGTAAGGGATTGGTGACACCGGAACGTGCTGCTTTGATGTCAAACTTGGATGTTTACGATTTGCTGTTTCATCCCGGTTTTAGTATGAAAGACCAAGTTGATGAGTTTTCGGGTCGGGGTGTGGGGATGGATGTGGTGAGAACCAGTTTAAATGAGATTAGAGGCACGATTACCACCGATTCGACCTTGGGTAAGGGAACGACGTTTACGATTCGTCTACCGTTGAATATGAGTATTTCACGGGCGCTCTGTTGTATTAGCGATCGCGCTCGGATTGCCTTCCCGATGGATGGGGTTGAGGAGATGATTGATATTCCCCGTGAGCAAATTCGGATGATGGCGGATGGGAAACAGGCTTTGGAATGGCGGGGTTCGTTACTGCCTTTCCGTCATTTGCGAGAGTTGTTGACCTATAAACGGCATTTGGGACGGGGTAATGTTTACGGGACGAATACTGAAGAGGATATGATTTCGGTGATTGTTTTGCGATCGGCCGGGACTTATCTGGCGGTGATGGTGGATCAGGTGTTAGCGGAACAGGAAATTGTGATTAAGCAACTCGAAGGGCCTGTGCCGAAGCCTGTGGGTGTGGCGGGTGCAACGGTTCTCGGGGATGGTCAGATTGTGGCGATCGCAGATGTGCTAGAACTGATTGATTTGGCGATGGGCCGGATTCGCAAAGAACCGAGTCCTTGGCCGACGGGTATTTCTACGCCGCTTGAACAGCAAGTCCAGAAGACTCAGCCGACGGTATTAATTGTAGATGATTCGATTACGGTGCGAAGTCTGTTGTCGATTACCTTTGAAAAATCGGGTTATCGGGTGGAAGAAGCGCGAGATGGTAAAGAAGCCTGGGAAAAACTGAAGTCGGGTTTACCTTGTGATCTCGTTTTCTGTGATATTGAAATGCCTCGGATGGATGGTTTAGAGTTGTTGTCTCGGATGCAGAAAGATCCGGCTTTGATTGATTTGCCGATCGCCATGTTAACGTCTCGGGGTGCAGATCGACACCGCCAGATGGCTTATCAATTAGGTGCGAGAGGGTATTTTACCAAGCCTTATCTCGAAGAACAGTTACTCGAAGCTGCCGGACGAATGTTGCGCGGAGAAGTGGTTGGGAAACCGACAGGAATGGCTCTAACTTCGTAGTTGAAAATCAGATGCTCAATACATCACTATTATTTTCAATTCAGAGCGCTTGATTACTTGAGAAAGGGAGAAGAGAAAAACCACAAAGACACACCAGACACAAAGAGAGAAAATTGGCGTTTTGTTACAGCTAGATGAGAAAAAGACAAGGGGTTTGAACTCCTTGTCTTCACACATAAAATCATTGAATAACATCTTGTGGAGAGAGCTGATTTTATTCTTCTTCTCCTGTAAATTCTTCATCCTCAGCATCATCAACGTGTCCGACTGAGTTAGAAGAAACGACGGCACCGCTCTCAAGTTTTTCTCGAACTAACTTTTCGATTTTTGCTGTAAACTCAGGGTTTTCTTCCATGTAAATAATCGTTTTGTCTCGACCTTGACCAATATTATCACTGTCAAAGCTGTACCATGAACCCTTGCGTTTGATCACGCCTGTTTCTTCGGCTAAATCAACTAAACAGCCTAAGGTTGAGATGCCTTTTCCAAAGATAATATCAAATTCAGCGATGCGGAAAGGCGGCGCAACTTTGTTTTTTGCGACTTTAACTTTAGCCCGAATTCCATATTCATCTGTACCTTTTTTCAAGGTTTGAATGCGGCGAATATCGAGCCGAACTGAACAGTAAAACTTCAGCGCATTTCCGCCTGTTGTGGTTTCGGGGTTTCCGTAGGTAATTCCAATTTTCTGACGCAATTGGTTGAGGAAAATAACCGTACAACCGGACTTACCAATATTACCTGTAATTTTCCGTAGGGCTTGGCTCATTAAACGCGCCTGTAACCCCATGTGAGCATCGCCCATTTCTCCTTCGATTTCTGCACGGGGAACTAAAGCGGCTACGGAGTCAATGACGACAATATCAACCGCAACTGAACGCACGAGTTGATCGACGACTTCTAATGCCATTTCTCCGGTATCGGGTTGAGACACCAGCAGGTTCTCAATATCCACGCCTAAAACGGATGCGTAACTGGGATCTAGGGCGTGTTCCGCATCGACAAAGGCGGCGACTCCTCCGGCTCTTTGGACTTCGGCGATCGCGTGTAAGGCTAAAGTGGTTTTCCCGGAACTTTCTGGCCCATAAATTTCAATCACTCGTCCTTTCGGTATTCCCCCACCGAGGGCTAAATCTAAGGTTAATGCTCCACTGGGAATGGTTTCTACCTTCATGCGGGGAGCATCACCTAAACGGACAATTGCTCCTTTTCCGAAGTTCCGTTCTATTTGGTTGAGAACCTGAGTTAATGCTTTTTGCTTTTCGGCGTTATCGCCAACTTTTGTAGCCATTCGCTTTGATCCCATTGTTACGATTTTGGTAGGGGTTTTTTATACTGAGCCGGGTCAAACGGATATATGCTCGTATCTTACCAGCTTGACTGGCTTCTCACTCGGCGCTCATTGGATTAATTTACAAGATGTGATATAGCGTCTGTTTCGACAGCGCCGATCTCTTGACTCGTTTTTTACTGACGTTCGCTCATTGTAGCGAAATTTGATCCTTTCATCAATATCAATCTTAGGGGTTGGGGGTTGGGGATTGGGGGTTGGGGAATGCTGGGGTTAAATTGAGTTGGTTAAAATTGCTCTAAATCAAGTTCAAATCCTGGTAACAGGCTTTCTCCAGATAAACGGGCGGGAAGTTGTACAATCTCAATAGGCTGATTGGGGCGATAAATTTCGACTTGTTGCTGTTGCGGGTTAACGAGCCAACCTAATTTTAGACCACTATCAAGATATTCCTGCATTTTCTTTTGAAGCGGTTCGAGGGGATCGGTACGCGATCGCAATTCGATGATAAAATCTGGACAAATAGGCGGAAACTGTTCTTGTTGTTCGGTTGTGAGGCTTTCCCAACGTTCTAGACTCACCCAAGCCGCATCGGGAGAACGACTACCGCCATTGGGTAAACGAAAAATTGTCGAAGAACTGAACACTTTTCCCAGTCCAGTTTGACGGTTCCATAACCACAATAAAGCAATTAAGTCGGCTTCTCGGTTTCCGCTAACTCCCCCTACGGGTGACATAATAACAAGTTCTCCGGTTGGTGTACGTTCGAGTTTCCAGTCTGAGTTGGCGCGACACAACCGATAAAATTGTTCGTCGCTCAGATTAACGGTATTTAGATTTAAAATCAGAGGAGTCATCTTTAGCGAGTGGGTCAAAATTGGGCTAAATCGAGTTCAAATCCGGGTAACAGGCTTTCTCCCGATAAACGGGCGGGAAGTTGTACAATCTCAATAGGCTGATTGGAGCGATAAATTTCGACTTGTTGCTGTTGCGGGTTAACGAGCCAACCTAATTTTAGACCACTATCAAGATATTCCTGCATTTTCTTTTGAAGCGGTTCGAGGGGATCGGTACGCGATCGCAATTCGATGATAAAATCTGGACAAATAGGCGGAAACTGTTCTTGTTGTTCGGTTGTGAGGCTTTCCCAACGTTCTAGACTCACCCAAGCCGCATCGGGAGAACGACTACCGCCATTGGGTAAACGAAAAATTGTCGAAGAACTGAACACTTTTCCCAGTCCAGTTTGACGGTTCCATAACCACAATAAAGCAATTAAGTCGGCTTCTCGGTTTCCGCTAACTCCCCCTACGGGTGACATAATAACAAGTTCTCCGGTTGGTGTACGTTCGAGTTTCCAGTCTGAGTTGGCGCGACACAACCGATAAAATTGTTCGTCGCTCAGATTAACGGTATTTAGATTTAAAATCAGAGGAGTCATCTTTTGTTAGCAGTAGTTGATAATTGATGGCAATAATTTAAAAAAATGGTAAAGTAATGAGAGATAAACCGTTATTGTTGTCGCCCACTGTCTAAGGAGCGATCTGTGTCAAATTTATCTCATTATTTTAATACAAAAAGCTGGAATCGTCGCCAAATTCTCACCTGGGGTTTAACAGGCTTGGGGGTGACAGCGACAGCAGCCCTACTCAATTCTCGTTTTAAGGGTTCTTCATCGGTACAAATTCCACCGTTAGAAGAACCAAATGAAGCGACAGATATTAATTTTAATCCGATGCTGATTTTGCGAGATTTTGACTGGGGTAAACTTAAACAAGATCAGGGGCGAACGATACGGGAATTTGAAGTAACGGCTAAGAGTTCTACTTTACAATTAAACTCAGCAATTTCTTTTGTAAGTTGGAATTTAAACGGGCGAGTTCCAGGCCCTACTTTAAGAGCAAAAGCAGGGGAACGGGTGCGAATTTTGTTTCATAATGAAGATGGAAGTTCCCACAGTATGCACTTTCACGGAACTCATCCGGTAGAAATGGATGGAGTAAAACCCGTGCGTCATGGGAAGACAGAAATCTATGAATTTGATGCTGAACCTTACGGACTTCATCCCTATCATTGTCATGTTGCGCCTGTAACGCGACATATTAGTAAAGGGTTATATGGACTGTTTATTATTGACCCGCCAGAAGGTCGTCCTGCTGCTGATGAAATGGTGATGGTGATGGGGGGTTTTGATGTTAATAATAATCAAAAAAATGAACTTTATGCGTTTAATGGCATTCCCAATTATTATCGCGATCATCCCATTCGCATTTATCAAAATCAATTAGTTCGGTTATATTTGTTGAATATGATTGAGTTTGATCCGGCGATAACGTTTCATATTCATGCTAATATGTTTCAAGTTTATCGCACTGGACGTACACTCACCCCCAACGAAGAATCAGATGTGATTACAATGGGAACCGCAGAACGTCATATTTTGGAGTTTTCCTATCCTTATGCGGGTCGCTATATGTTTCATCCTCATCAAGATGCGATCGCAGAAATGGGCTGTATGGGTTATTTTGATGTGATTGGTACTTGAGAGTCTTTCTAAAATATTTATAAAAATTTTTAGATTTTATTGACAAAACTTATCATTTGATTTTAGCCTGGAAGTCTATTGTTGTTATTTTAGAAAACAGTCGGTTCCAATGAAAAAGTCCTTAAAATCTGTAGAATTATTTTTAGCAACGGGGTTAGCAGTCTCTCTGGTAGCTTGTAGCAGTCCATCAACGACAACCAATGAAACAACGACTGAACAATCAAATCCTTCTACTGAAACAGTTCACGGAGAAGGTGGAGAAGGTGGAGAAGGCGGTGAAGGTGGAGAAGGCGGTGAAGGCGGTGAAGGCGGTGAAGGCGGTGAAGGCGGTGAAGGGGGTAGCAGTGGCAATCCTGATGTTGATTATATGACAACGTTGGGATTAATGAAAGGTCATCTCATTGTAGCCGAAGAACTCAGACAAGCGGGAAATTATGAACAAGCTGAACCTCATATCGGACACCCGGTTGAGGAATTGTATGGCGGTTTAGAAGGTCAACTTTCTCAGCGCAATGTACCGGAGTTTAAATCTACTTTAAATCAATTGAATGATTTATCCAAAACAGCGCCCGCTCAACCCGAAACACAGGCAAAATTTGAGGAAGCGGTACAGTCAGTAGATACTGCAATTGTAGCAATACCTGAGTCTCAGCGTCAATCTCCAGAGTTTGTAATGAAGGTGATTAATCAATTGTTAGCAACAGCATCCGAAGAATATCAAGCGGCTATTGCTGAGGGAAAAGTTGTTGAACTTGCAGAGTATCAAGACTCTCGGGGATTTGTATTATATTCTGAACAACTTTATAAAAATATTGCCGATCAAATGCAACAAAATTTCTCGGAAGATCATCAAGTCATTGTAGAAACAATGGCAGAATTAAAAGCAGCTTGGCCGTCTGTAACTCCGCCCGAAACTCCAGTAAAAACGCCGAGTGAAGTACAAGGACTGGTTTCTAAAATAGAATTATATAGTTCTCGTGTTGCTTCATCACCCTCACCGGATTCATAGTTTTTAAAAGAGAGTAAAAACCACGCTCGACACAGAGAACACTAATCGGAAATCTTCGTGTCTTTGTGCCTTGGTGGTGAGTTTGTGATCAAAACAATATTTCAATCAAATTTTAAATGATTTTTTCCATTCCTAATCTTCTCAATACTGAGAAACTTCAATCTATTCAAACTCGTTTAGAAAAAGCTGAATTTGTGGAAGGAAAGTTAACCGCAGGTTGGCACGCAAAACTGGTTAAAAATAATCAACAATTAAAATCAGGAACGAGTTTACTGAAAGAACTAAAAACAGAAGTTGAACAGGTTCTCAAAGATAATTCTTTGTTTCAAATAGCAGTTCGTCCCCGGCGTGTTCATTCTCTTTTATTTAGTCGCTATGAGGAGGGAATGTCTTATGGGACCCATACGGATAATGCGTTAATGGGGAGTAGTTTATTGCGTTCAGATGTATCGTTTACGTTGTTTTTAAATTCTCCAGATGAGTATGAAGGCGGGGAATTAGTTATTGAAGGTGCGGATGATGAAAAAGCGTATAAACTAGAAGCAGGTACGATGATTATTTATCCTTCTTCTACATTACATCGAGTGAATACAGTCACAAAAGGAACTCGAATAGTTGTTGTCGGTTGGGTACAAAGTTTAGTTAGAGATGCGAGTCAACGAGAGATTTTATTTGATTTAGATACAGCCAGACGGGCGATGTTTGCCAGAGAAGGAAAAACCCCAGAATTTGATTTAATTTCTAAAAGTGTAGCCAATTTGTTGAGAAAATGGGCGGAATAAGGAATTTAAGGAGATCAGATGTTATCCATTGAAGATACATTTATATTGGTTGAAGAACGTCTTCCCATTTTGGGATTAAAGTTAGCCAGTGGTGTTCCTTCAGATGTTCGCGGAATTAGCGATGTTGATATTAGTTTGGTTCACCCAGAACCGCAAAATTTACTTCATTTAATGCCTGAAGGAACGCTTAAAAAAAAAGGAAAAATTTACCTTATCCCGCTTGGGGATATCAATTTATTCTTGCCAATAGACAGATTAATTTAACGGCTTCAACTTCTATTAAAGTTTATGATGCGGTTAAACATAGAGAGTTAGAACTCGAACTAATTCGCTCTTACCCTAGTTTACAACAAAGCGTCATAGAAATAAAGAAAAATACGACTTGGGGAACCGAAAAATGTTGGTGTCATCTGTTAGGATTAGAGGGGAATGAATATGAGATCATGTTAAATCAAGATTTAGTGTTAGCAACAGGAAAAAAGAAAGTTATCTCTTAATATTGAGAGGAATTTTGGGGAAACCAGATTTCTCCAATTTTATAAAATAAGACAATTCCTAGTAAACTCGCCCCCAAATCGAGTAAACTAAAAGTACGATGGGGTAGAATGTGTTGTAACACTTCCTCGCCAATAGTAACAAGCGTAAACAAAAATGGTCCAAACGGAATTGGAAGATGAAAAATCATCATCATGCGTCTATTTGTGGCGCGATGACAGACAAAAGAAGCAATTCCGTAGAGGAAAAAATGTCCGATAATGTCATAGTAGGGAATTTTTTCAAGTTGTGCGTAGGGGAGTTTTCCAAAGTCAGCAACTAACATTATCGCAAAAATAAGCATCAAATAAAGGATAGCAATAACTATCCAACCTCGCTGATTAATTTTCATGTTGATAGCGGTAAAAAGTAGTAGGGTACGTCAAATTATGCACAGATTTTTCCTGAGTCTAATAAGTTAATGTCTGACGCACCCTAATTTTTTCTTCGTGTCTTTGTGTCTTTGTGGTTTTTAACCTTTTTCGGCTTATTTTGCTTCCATCCAGTTTTCACCTGCGTGTATTTCAACGAGAAGGGGAACTTTCAACGAATAAGCATTTTCCATCGTTTGTTTAATTTTGGGTTGTAACTCTTCCCATTCTTCCGGGGGAACTTCTAAAACTAATTCATCGTGAACTTGTAATAACAGTTTCGCGGTGTAATTTTGCAAAACATCTTTCAATTTTACCATCGCTATTTTAATTATATCAGCACTTGACCCCTGAATGGGAGCATTCGCCGCAGCTCGTAACAATTGCGCGTCATTTTGACCTATACTTTTAAGAAGATCTAGATCAATATGTTCTAATGGACTTCCTTTCAGTTCTTTCAAACTTGGACTTTCAAAGTGAAAATAACGACGACGCCCTAACAAGGTTGTAACATAACCTTGAGAAATTGCTGTTTTCTTTTGTTGTTCTAAATATTTAAAAAGCTTCTCATATTGTTGGTTAAACCGTTCGATAAATTCTTTGGCTTTATTGGTATTGACTTTCATTTCTCGCGAAAACCTTAACGCACCCATTCCATAAATTACCCCAAAATTAATCGTTTTTCCAAAGCGTCTTTCTTCAGGAGTTACATCGGTTGGGTTGTCTTTTTCAAACAAAAATTGTGCGGTTACAGTGTGGATATCTCGGTTATTTTGATAGGCTTCAACTAATATGGGTTCATCACTCAAATGCGCTAAAATTCTTAACTCAATTTGCGAATAGTCGGCTGCTATTAATACCCATCCGGGTTCGGGAATAAACGCTTGACGAATTTGACGGGAAAATTCGGTGCGAATGGGAATATTTTGGAGGTTGGGGTTAGAAGAAGACAGTCTTCCAGTGGCGGTTATGGCTTGGTTGAAGTCAGTGTGAATGCGTTTTGTTTGGGGATGAACTAACTCCGGTAAAGCATCAACGTAGGTTGATTTTAGTTTGGCTAAGGTTCGATGTTCTAATATACTATCAATAATCGGATGATCACCTTTGAGTTTTTCTAGAACTTTTGCATCGGTAGAGTAACCTGTCTTGGTTTTGCGGCTTTTTTTCGTACTGAGTTCGAGGGTTTCAAATAACAGTTGACTGAGTTGTTTGGGTGAACCTAAGTTAAATTCTGTTCCGGCTTCTTCGTAAGCACGTTTTTCAATGATGTCTAATTGTTTTTCGAGTTGTGATGATAGTTGTTTGAGATAATTAACGTTAATTCTAATTCCCAAATATTCCATCTCCGCAAGAACAGGTTCGAGGGGTTGTTCTATTTCTAACAGGAGTTTGTGAAGTTGGGGAACTTGTTGTAACTTTTCGCGCAGTTTGGGAACGAGTAAATAAGTGGCGTAAACATCTAAGCCACAATATTCAGCAACGGTAGGGATGTCTAAGTCGGCGATGGTTTGATTTTTCCCAAGAGACAGTTGTTTATAACTTTTTGCTACAATTCCTGAGTCTAAATATTTGCGGGAAAGTTCAGTTAAATTATGGCTTTCATCAGGGTTTAATACATAACTCGCTAACATCGTATCGAAGACAACGCCAGCTAAATTTATTCCTTGAACTTTTAAAATCAAACGATCAAATTTAGCATTTTGTAAGGCTTTGGGATATTTTTCGCTTTCTAAAATTGGACGTAAAGCCTCTAAAACTATCTCTTTTTTGAGTTGAGTTCCGGTTGTATGTTCGAGGGGAATATAAGCAATATCGGTTTTTTCAGTTCCCCAACAACAGCCAATTCCAACTAATTTTGCATCTCGCGGTTCTAAGGCGGTGGTTTCCGTATCCCAAGCAACGGGATGATTTTGATCGGTAAATTTTTCTAACTGTTTAACTAAGTCTTGTAACTGTTCTTCTGTTTGGATAATTTTAGGTTGAATGAACTGCTTTCCTGATAATTTTTGAACCGCTTGAGTTTCTTCATAACTCCAAAAACTGAGTTCATCATCATCTAAAACTTGATTTGATGAAGAATTTTCTGACTCAAAATTAGCGATTTTTTCTTCAGTTTCGCTGGCTATTTCTTCAAAGACTTGTTCATTTTCAACTTGTTCAACAAAAGACCAAAATTCTAACTCTTTCAGTTTAGGAATAATTTTACTAAAATCTAGTCGGGTAAAATTACAGTCAGCAATCGAAATTTTTAACGGTACATCTTGAACAATTGTCGCCATTCTTTGGGAATGATAGGCGGCTTCTTTTCCATCTTCTAACTTTTGACGAGTCGCGCCTTTTATCTTATCCAGAGAAGCATAGATTTCATCGAGAGAAGGATATTCACTCAAAAGCTGAACAGCCGTTTTCTCTCCAATTCCTCGCACACCGGGAATATTATCTGATTTATCGCCACACAAGGCTTTATAATCAATCAGTTGTGAGGGTTTTATCTTCAGTTTCTCAAAAACATTTTCCGCCCTAAATTCTGTTGTGTTGTTCCCTTTTCCGGGGGATAAATGCAACACGCTAATCTTTTCATCCCCATCAATTAACTGAAATAAATCTTGATCACCCGAAAGGATTTTAACAAAATATCCCGCTTCAAGTCCTTGTTTGGCTAAAGTTCCAATCACATCATCGGCTTCATAGCCCGCAGCCGTAACAATGGGAACATTTAATCCTTCTAAAACCTCTTGCAAATGGTGAATATCTTCGATAAAATCTTCAGGCGTTTCTGAACGATTGGCTTTGTAGGTGGCGTCAGCTTCGTGGCGAAAAGTCGGTTCACCTCGATCAAAAGCGATGGCTAAATATTGCGGTTTGTAAGTTTTAATCGTATTCAGCAGCGAGTTGAGAAACCCAAAAGACACGCTGGTAGGAATTCCCGTCTGGGTTCGCAGTCCTCCTGTGCGGCTTTTCGCAAACGCATAGTAAGCGCGAAACGCCAAAGAATGACCATCAACTAAAATCAAAACAGGAGTATTTGCCACGTCGAACCCATAAGACAGCAATATATTTATTTTATAACATGGATTAAAAACCCGGTTTCTTGTAGAAACCGGGTTTTTGTAGAAACCGGGTTTTTGTAGAAACCGGGTTGATTGTAGAAAAAAATTTAACCTCTCCCCCAACCCCTCTCCACCTCTCCCTACCCTCTCCTACGAGGAGAGGGAAAAGGTGTCCCTGACGGGACTATTAATTAATGGCGAGGGGAGTAATATCAGGTCTAATTAATCGATAATGATTATGTAGGGGCGGGTTCTAAACCATCTCTGACACCCATTACTAAATTAAAAAAACCCGCCCCGCCCCCACCAACACAATTAATCAACCCGATTAAAAACCCGGTTTCTACCAGAAACCGGGTTTTTGTGGGGTTTTTGTAGAAACTGGGTTTTTGGGGGAGTTGATAGAAAAGGAAAAGGTGCGTTACGGCGAAGCCTAACACACCCTACATTTCTAAACAATTATTGAATTAAACGTTTACTTCGTTTCGGTGAAGTCCGCGTCAATCACATCATCAGAGGAACTACTGCTACTAGATGATGCCGAATCTCCATTACCAACATCTGCCCCTGCTGCTGCTTCAGCGCCGCCTGCTTGTTGATACAAGTTGCTGCTGACAGTATAAAGCGCTTGTTGTAAATCAGTAATTAAGGTCTTGATTTTCTCATCGTCATCTTGAGAAATGGCTTCTCGCAAGTCCTTAATCAGCGCTTCAATTTTGGTTTTCTCATCGGCGGGAACTTTATCACCGAGTTCGCTGATTTGTTTCTCGGCTTGATAAGCTAAAGAGTCAGCTTGGTTTTTGCGGTCAATTTTTTCGCGACGTTCTCTGTCAGCAGAGGCATTTTGTTCGGCTTCACGCACCATCCGTTCAACTTCGTTATCGGGTAAAGTCGAGGCACCTGTAATACTAATCGACTGTTCTTTACCTGTTCCTTTGTCTTTGGCGGTAACGTTGAGAATACCGTTAGCGTCGATATCAAATGTTACCTCAATTTGAGGAACACCACGCGGCGCGGGCGGAATTCCATCTAAACGGAAGGTTCCCAAACTCTTGTTGTCGTTGGACATTTCCCGTTCCCCTTGGAGAACATGGATTTCAACGTTGGTTTGTCCGTCAACCGCAGTGGAGAAGACTTCTGATTTCTTGGTGGGGATAGTGGTGTTACGAGGAATAATCTTGGTCATTACACCACCGAGGGTTTCCACACCCAGAGACAAGGGCGAAACGTCCAGCAACAGAATATCTTTGACTTCGCCTGCGAGTACCCCAGCTTGAATTGCAGCGCCCACAGCAACCACTTCATCGGGGTTAACGGATTGGTTGGGGTCTTTACCCAGTACCCGTTTGACCAATTCTTGAATCGCCGGAATCCGAGTTGAACCGCCCACTAATACGATTTCGTCAATGTCGGATTTGTTCAACTTCGCGTCACGAACAGAATTCTCAACGGGAATGCGACAACGATCAATTAAGTCGGCGCAAATTTCCTCAAATTTACCTCGGGTTAACATGGTATCGAGGTGTTTGGGGCCTTCAGGGGTTGCGGTAATGAAGGGCAGGTTAATGTCCGTTTGAGTCAGGCTAGACAGTTCTTTTTTCGCTTTTTCTGCGGCTTCTGTTAAGCGTTGCAGGGCTTGCTTGTCTTTGCGGAGGTCAATTCCTTCATCCCGCATGAACTGTTCAGCTAAATAGTCTACGATTTTCTTATCGAAGTCATCCCCACCTAAATGAGTGTCTCCAGAGGTGGCTAATACTTCAAACACGCCATCGCCAACTTCTAAGATGGAAACGTCAAACGTACCACCGCCAAGGTCAAAGACTAAGATGGTTTCGTTGCTTTTCTTATCTAAACCATAGGCCAAAGATGCAGCCGTCGGTTCGTTGATAATCCGTTTAACTTCAATACCCGCAATTTTACCCGCGTCTTTGGTGGCTTGACGTTGGGAGTCGTTAAAATAGGCCGGAACGGTAATAACTGCTTCTTTAACCTGTTCACCGAGATACTTACTGGCATCTTCAACCAGTTTACGAAGAATTTGTGCAGAAATTTCTTCGGGGGCAAACTGTTTGTTGCGGGCAGGACAATCGAGTTTGACGTTTCCGTTGCTATCGCGTAGCACTTTGTAGGAAACTTCTGTGGTTTCGTTGGCAACTTCATCGTTTCGACGTCCGATAAACCGCTTCACCGAATAGAAGGTGTTTTCCGGGTTCATTACGGCTTGACGTTTGGCGATTTGTCCAACCAGTTGGTCACCGTTTTTAGCATAAGCGACAACAGAGGGAGTCGTGCGTAAACCTTCGGCGTTAGCGATGACAGTAGGTTTACCCCCTTCCATTACAGCGACACAAGAGTTTGTGGTTCCGAGATCAATTCCAACTACTTTTCCCATAAGGGTTATTTATCTCCAATGACTACATAGAATCTGATACTGTTACCGCCCTGTTGTTTTGGGCCACAGAATACTGCACGTCAAACCTACGGGTTCGATTGAGTCGTGAGTCCGGCTTGAATACAGTTTTTAAGATAGATTGCATATTTCTATACTGTGGGCGGTTAGTCCTTTTTATGAAGGTGGGTTTACCGAACCTCTACCCGAATGGTCAAACTCAATAGGCTTGCGTTTTCAAGTGATTCTGTATTTACTACTGTAGGTGCTGGAATTTTATCTCGCATTGTGGCAAACCGTATATTTGAGGTGTATTTGCCGTCAATTGTTATGGGCAATAGGCAATAGGCAATAGGCAGAAGAAAATACTTGCCTCCTAAACTCCTATTAAATCTAGTCCTCTTAAGAGGACTTTGGTTTTCAGACAGGGATTTTAATCCCTGGTAAACTTACAGTGACCCTAATACCTTCACCTCTTGGGGCGGGTTGATCAAAGTTATTTGTGAGATCTATTTATCGCGATCGTTCCCTCCCCTACAATTTTTACACGGGGATTTTAATCCCTGGTAAACTTACAGTGACCCTTCACCTGTAGGGGCGGGTTGATCAAAGTTATTGGTCAGATCTATTTATCGCGGTCGTTCCCGCTCCTACAATTTTTACACGGGGATTTTAATTCCTGGCAAACTTACAGTGACCAGTTTTTACTTCTATGATTAAACAATCTACACCTTTATCTCGATTAATTCTAGTCACTGGCCCTGCACGTTCGGGTAAAAGTGAATGGGCGGAAACGTTAGCCAAAAATTCCGGTTTATCTGTTATTTATATTGCGACTTCTCAACTCAATTCTACAGATACCGAATGGCAAAACCGCATCCAAAAACATAAAATCCGTCGTCCGCCTGAATGGAACACTCTGGAAGTTCCCGTTGAATTAGCCCCAACATTACAACAGATTTCTCAACCTGATACCTGTATTTTAGTCGATTCTTTAGGAACTTGGCTTGCCAATATATTAGAACAAGACGATGAGGTTTGGCAAGATGTTTTAGAAGATTTAATTACTACTTTAACACAAACGTCAGGAGAGATTATTTTTGTCGCAGAAGAAACGGGATGGGGTGTTGTTCCCGCTTATCCCATCGGCAGAACTTTTCGCGATCGCTTAGGAATGTTGACTCGAAAAATTGGCATGATCGCAAATCCAGTCTATCTTATTATGGGCGGTCATGTTTTAAACTTAAGTCAGTTAGGTTCAGCGTTGGAATTGTAAATCTGATGACTCAAACTCAAACCATTACAGAAGTTTTTACTTGCTTAACTGAAAACGAATTGCTGTAAATCTCAACAATTAACGATGAAATCCTCAACAGTCATTCTCAAAGATTTAGTTTTGATTGGCGGCGGACATAGCCATGCCATTGTCCTGAAAAAATTCGGTATGAACCCTATCGCTGGAGTGCGTTTAACTCTGATTACAGATGTGTCTCATACCCCCTATTCAGGAATGTTACCGGGATATGTGGCAGGTTTATATAATTTCGATGAATGTCATATTGATTTACGTCCGTTAACTCAATTTTCTCAAACTCGAATGATCTTAGATCGGGCGATAGGTTTAGACTTAGAAAATAATCAGGTCATTTGTCAAAATCATCCGCCCATTTCCTTTGATATTTTATCGATTGATATTGGTAGTAAACCCGCGATTTTATCCGTTCCCGGTGTCGCTGAAAACGCCATTCCAGTTAAGCCGATTTCAAAGTTTATTGATTATTGGAACAGGGTTAAAAATACAGCCCTTGAAAACCCCAATCAAAAAATGCGAATTGCTGTTGTTGGCGGGGGCGCGGGTGGAGTTGAATTAATGTTTTCTATTCAAGGATGTTTGTCTAAAATTTATTCTAACATTAAACCTTTCAAAAATCAACTGGAATTACATCTGTTTCAACGGGGTGCAAAACTCTTACCGGAACGCAGTCAATGGGTGGGTAAACAGGTTGAAAAAATCCTCATAAGTCTAGGGGTTAACCTGCATTTAGAACAAACGGTAAATCAAGTAGAAGCGGTAGGAGAGGAGAAAATAATCAGTTGTGAATCTGGATTAAAAGTAACCTGTGATCGCTTGTTTTGGGTGACACAAGCTTCGGCTGCACCTTGGTTAAAAGAAGCGGGACTTGCAACAGATGAAAATGGATTTATTCAAGTTGATGATACATTGCGATCGCTTTCTCATCCTCATATTTTTGCGGCGGGAGATGTCGCGACAATGGTTAATCATCCCCGTCCAAAAGCCGGAGTTTTTGCAGTCCGTCAAGGTCAACCGTTGTTTGAAAATTTACGACGGGCGTTATTAGAAAAACCTCTCAAACCGTTTATTCCGCAAAAACAATTTCTGATTTTAATTGGGACGGGGAATGAACAAGCTATCGCCTCTCGCGGTCTAATAGGTTTAGGCCCATATCCTTTATTATGGCAGTGGAAAGATGATATTGATCGCCAATTTATGAATCAATTCACAAACCTAGAACCGATGTCAGATAAACCTGATAAACCCGAAAAAATTCAAGTTGAAACTCCAAAAATGCGGTGTTCGGGTTGTGGTTCTAAAGTGGGACGTTCAGTTTTAGAAAATGTCTTAAATAGAATTCAATCTGAAACGCGAGAAGATGTTATAATCGGACTTAAAGACGCAGAAGATGCAGCCGTAATTCGAGTCCCACCTGAACAGGTAATGGTGCAAACCGTTGACTATTTTCGCGCCTTATTAGATGATCCGTTTATCTTTGGAAAAATAACAGCTAATCATTGTTTAAGCGATTTATTTGCAATGGGGGCGAAGCCTCAAAGTGCATTAGCAATTGTGACGCTTCCCTACGCCATTTCTACCAAACAAGAAGAAACGCTTTTTCATTTATTATCAGGAGTCCAAGAAGTCTTAAATTCTGCTTCCGCTTTGTTAATTGGTGGACACACAACAGAAGGCGAAGAATTAGCGTTGGGTTTAACCTGTAATGGGTTTGCTGAGGCGGATAAACTACTCAGAAAAAGCGCAATGAAACCCAACCAAGCATTAATTTTAACCAAAGCCATTGGCACCGGAACCTTGTTTGCTGCGGATATGCAACTCAAAGCAAAAGGACGTTGGATAGAAACTGCAATTGAGTCTATGTTACTCTCAAACCAACAAGCCGCAGACTGTTTTAAACAGCATCAAATCACCGCTTGTACTGATATTACCGGATTTGGATTAATTGGACATTTACTCGAAATGATTCAAGCTTCAGATGTTGCTGTCCAACTCAATTTAGACGCTATTCCGATTTTAAACGGGGCGAAAGAAACCAGCCAACAGCGTATTTTTAGTTCACTCTATCCTGAAAATCATCATTTCTCCAAAAGCATTCAAAATCAACAACAAGCCAGTCAACACCCCCTTTATCCCTTATTATTTGATCCCCAAACTTCCGGCGGTTTACTCGCCTCTGTTCCCCTCGAACTAGCCAACACTTGCTTAAATTACCTCAAAGGTTTAGGATATATTGAGAGTAGTATTATCGGTCAAGTTCAACCCCAAACTGCGGGAATCTTACCGATTACTCTCAAATTCTAACTCGATTTCTAAAGTTTATAGCACAAACAATGAAACTGCCAACTTTTAGAAACAGAATAAAAATCATAAAACCTTTGTGTCTTCCTGTCTTCGTGGTCAGTTTAATCTTATCATCAACCTCAGTATTAACCGAAAATATTCGCGCCCAGAAACCCACCTTAACTCAAGCACAAACATCTAGTAAAATTCCCAAAATTTTAGATGCCAATTCAACCTTAGAAAAAATAGCAGACGGTTTCCGATTTGTAGAAGGCCCAATTTGGCATCCCGAGGGTTTTCTATTATTTAGTGATATTCCTGAAAATACAATTTATCAATGGAAACCCAACGAACCTGTTAAAGTGTTTCGTCAACCATCAGGAAATGCTAACGGAAATACATTAGATTTAGAAAATCGTTTAATCACGGCTGAACATTCAAACCGTCGTGTTTCTCGCACCGAAAAAGACGGTGAAATTGTCACTTTAGTGAGTGAATATCAAAACAAAAAACTGAACAGTCCAAACGATTTAGTGGTAAAATCAAATGGGAGTATTTATTTTACAGACCCGCCCTATGGCATCAAATCAGACCAAGAAGAATTAGGATTTTATGGCGTTTATCGGATTTCACCGGATGGAGAATTAACATTACTAATTAATGATTTTGTTCGTCCGAATGGGATTGCATTTTCACCCGATGAAACGAAACTTTATATTAATGATTCCCAGGAAAGTCATATTCGGGTATTTGACGTTAAACCCGATGGAACCTTAACCAACGGACGGATTTTTGCCACTCAAAAACACCCCGAAAAAAAAGGAGTTCCTGATGGGATGAAAGTAGATAGTCAAGGAAATGTGTATAGTACCGGGCCAGGTGGTGTCTGGGTATTCTCACCCTCTGGGGAGAAATTAGGCATTATAGAAACGCCAGAAACAGCCGCTAATTTAGCTTGGGGAGATGCGGACTACAAAACCCTTTATATTACCGCTAGTAGCAGTCTTTATCGAATACGGTTAAACGTTCAAGGAGTTCAACCGGGAAATTGAATGTCAATAAAAACCCGGTTTCTTAGAGAAACCGGGTTTTTGGGAACTAAGCAACAATTTCTTGAACTTGTTTTTCTTTAGCTTCTTTAGCTTCTTTAGCTTCTTTAGCTTCCATTGCTGCTTTTTCCTTCAAATATTCAGCCAATTGTGATTCAATTTGATCGCGAACAATTTTGCGATAGACATGGAAATGTTCTAAATGACCACAAAGAGAAATATAGCGGTCAAAAAGTGCAGGATTCTTCCTGAGAATATCCACCAAATAAATCCAAAACGTCCAACGAGTTTTCCGAAGAACACCTTGACGGAAACATACAGTTAATAACGCTCTTAATGTAACCCAATCCGTTAATTTACGGCGAGTAACAGGATTTCGCGGTTTACCAACTTTAAGGAAGTAACGATGAACCCGATCTAAATAGGTTTGAGGGTCATAAAGATACCAGAAACCCTCCACATATTCACGGGCAATTTCTTCAATGGGACGAGTGGGAACAAAGTTCATTAACGTGGTTTGGTTAACATTTCCACTGGCATTCAGGAGCCGTCCCTCCTTTTCTAAACGATGCCATAAAGCAGTATTTGGGAGCGCTTGCAACATACTAAACATTGCCATCGGAATTCCAGTTTTCTCTACAAACTGAACAATCCGCTCACCTGCTCCGCTTTTTTCCTGATCAAAACCAATAATAAACCCAGCCATCACGTCCAAGCCTGTTCGCGAAATTTTCTCAACAGATTCACTAAGAGAGTCGCGAGTATTTTGAAACTTTTTGGTGAGGGTCAAACTCGCTTCATCGGGAGTTTCAATCCCCATAAAGACAGAGTAGAAATTCGCCTCAACCATCAACTCCATTAATTCCTGATCGTT
This sequence comes from Limnoraphis robusta BA-68 BA1, assembly GCF_034932365.1. NCBI lineage: Bacteria > Bacillati > Cyanobacteriota > Cyanophyceae > Oscillatoriales > Sirenicapillariaceae > Limnoraphis > Limnoraphis robusta. The sequence goes on from NZ_JAYGHR010000008.1 coordinate 35,896, forward strand.
GGCTAAATCAATCGAAGCTTCTGTAAAGAATCGGAAGGGATAGTCATTTTCATGCTGCCAAACCTTCAAATCTTTCAACAACAACTTAACATTCCGTTTGTTGCCGATAAAATTATCATCAACTAAGAAAACAGCCCGTCGGAAGCCTAATTCTTTGAGACGGTCGAGTTCAGCAATCAGTTGAGCAGGTGTTTTTGTGCGCGGTTTGCGACCATAGAGGACAATAATATCGCAAAATTCGCATTGAAAAGGACAACCGCGAGAATACTGAATGGCGATCGTTTCATAGACCTCTCTTTCGAGGAGATCAAAGCGAGGGATGGGCGTTTTAGTAATATCTGCTTTTTCACCATTGGCAGTAAAAACCCCAGTTTTTTCCCCTCGTTCTAAGGCTTCTACAAACATCGGTAAGGTGATTTCGCCTTCGTCTAAAACCAAGTAATCTGCACCTGCTTCTTGAACTTCGTGGGGTAAAGAAGTCGAATAAGGGCCACCAACTGCCACAGGTTTACCGCGCCGTTTCGCTTCTTTAATTTGATCAATCAAGTCCTCTTTTTGAACAATCATCGCCGACAGAATGACAATTTCTGCCCAGTCCCATTCAGCTTCTGTTACGTCTCGAACATTCCGGTCAACGAGTTTAAATTCCCAATCTTGAGGTAAAATCGCTGCAACTGTAATTAACCCCAAAGGGGGTAATAATGCTTTGCGTTTAATCAAAGCTAATGTTCTTTCAAATGACCAAAAACTGGGTGGAAAAAGAGGATATAAAAGTAAAGCTCGCATGATTAATCTACTTCGTGTTGTAATGAACAGTTAACGCCAAAACTCTTTATAACGGACAATAACAGGTATGATGAGATCACCTGAAAATTTTGAGAGTGAAGAACTATTGAGTTTAGGCTACAAAATTGGACAAATCCCTCTAAATGAATGACAAAGACCTGCTTATAAAGCATAACAGGAATTCTCAGAATTGACTGGGAAGAGGTTAGCTTTTCATCAAGAATTACTAACCCCTATTTTCTCATGCCTCCCTAGTGCATTTTCTCGACTTCTTCTGCAAGAATCTCAACCGTCGAGCGAATTTGCTCCTCGGTGTGATTGCAGGTAATGAAAAAGCGTAGACGAGCGCCATTATGAGGAACAGAGGGATAAATCATAAACGGTACATTAATCCCGCGTTTAAACAAATTTTGGGACAGTTGCACCGATTTGAGAGAATCACCGACAATAATCGGAATCACGGGAGAATCCTGACTGGTTCCGGTGTTGAGGCCCTTTTGTTTTGCCAACTCCAAGAACAACTTAGAGCGCTCATGCAGTCGGGTGACTCGTTGAGGTTCAGCTTTCAACACCTGAATCGCGGCCAACACCGAAGCGGCATTTGGGGGAGAAATTCCCACGCTAAACACAAAACCGGGCGCGGTATACTTGAGATATTCAACCACAGCTTTTCCGCCTGCAATATAGCCGCCACAACTGGCAAAAGACTTGCTGAGGGTTCCCATCCACAAATCCACATCCGCCGCATCCACATCGAAATATTCTCGAATGCCGCGACCGTTGGCCCCCAAAACCCCAATTGAGTGAGCCTCATCAACCATGAGGAAGGCCTTATAACGCTTTTTAATCTCAATAAATGCGGGCAGATAGGGGATATCACCATCTGTACTGTAAACTCCCTCAACGATAATCAAAACCCGCTTGTAACGATGACGACGTTCTTGGAGAACCCGATCCACCGCCTCCCAGTCATTATGAGGAAAAGCAACCGCCGTTGCCCCCGAGAGCAAACAGCCTTGCAACAGACTATTGTGACTCAGACAATCATGGACAATCAGATCATTTTGTCCGAATAAATGACCCACTGTTGTAACATTGGTAGCATGACCCCCAACAAACACAACACTATCTTCAGCCCCAATAAAATCAGCAATTGCCCGTTCAAGCTGGCGATGTAGGGGTTTTTCCCCCGAAACCAAGCGACTGGCAGATACCGAAGTCCCGTAGTGATCAATGGCATCTTTAGCGGCTTGGGACACAATCGGATCACCGGACATTCCGATGTAATTGTAGGTAGCATAGTTGATCAGTTCTCGGCCCGCGACAATCGTCGTATTGCTGTTTAAGGCTTCTTGGGGGGTGAAGAACGGATTATTAATCCCCAGAGCGGCAATTTCCTGCTGTTGCTGCTTGAGCTTGCGATACTCCGGATAATGTTCAAAACGGTAGTATTCTAGAGGGATTTCGGGAGGCGTTGCTAATTTTGCCTTCTGACGCAGTAACTCGGCCAACAGTGATCGCTTTTCGGTGGGGCTAAGATGGGCAATTCCTTGTGATGTGTTGGTCATTAATGACTTTCCTCTTCTGACAGCATCGAATTTAACAGGTCATCCACCTCTTGATCGGACATTTGATCCAGTCGTTCTAACAGTTCCTCAGCTTTTTCGGGCGGAATGGGGTTTCTCTGAGGTTTAATGCTGGCATCGCGTGAAGTGTCCTCAGCCAAATATTCTGATAATGTTGCAATATTGGGATAGTCCCAAAGAATGGTGGGGGGCAGCCTTCGCCCCAGAATATTTTCCAAATCTCCAGACAGGTTAACCGCCTCGATGGAGTTCAGACCATAATTGGCAAAATCCTCATTGAGATCAATTTCGTCGATTTCAAGTCCCAGTCGCTCGGCCAGTTGAGCGATCAACCATACTTGAATTGCCTGAGCATCCTGAGATAATGCAGGGGAGTCCACAGGAGATTGCGGATTGAGCTTCATCCCAGTTGGCTCTGGAGCCGTTTTTCCATTCAAAGACTCGTTTAACAGTTGCATGATTCACTCCTCTATCACGCTAAAAATTTAGCATCACTCCAGTTTAGGGGGTAGCCCTGGGAAATTTGCCCTGTGTCTCCCCAATATTGATCCGTTCTCAATTCTAATGTTCGATTTGGGCAAGACATGATGGTTATTTTGCCATGAGACCCATAAAAGTAGAAAGATCGACTGAAAAATCTCTAGATTTCCCATAGACGCAAAATAGAGATAGCCTATGTTTTCGGTCTGAAGGCGTCCTCTTCCGGACAAAATCCCCCCTTTTGTCAAAATAACTTCACACCAAGATGGTTCAGCTTAATCCTCAATCCGGTTGAGGGTCTGATCCAGAAAACGAGATCGACAGATATGGCGTTGAATTTTACCACTGGAAGTCTTAGGAATTCCGCCGACTTTGAGCAACACCGTGTCATACACCTGTAAATCATGGTGTTGTGACACAGCACGTCGGATCGACTGGCACACCGCTTTGACTTTTGATGATTGTGCTGTCCCATTACCCGAGTGGGTTTGTACCCCATGACCTTCTCGATAGTGGCGTTCGACTTCAGCCAGAATCACCAGGCGTTCTTCTCCGTCTACCTCCACTGAAAAGCTCGCTGAACAGTTGGGTCGTATGAGGGGATGACTTTGTTCCACTGTGCGTTCAATATCTTGGGGATAATAATTGCGACCGTTAATGATAATTACATCTTTAAGTCGTCCAGTGACAAATAATTCACCATTGGCTAAAAACCCTAAATCTCCCGTTCGTAAAAACGGCCCATCTGGGGAACCTGCAAGATCACCCTTAAAGATTTGTTGAGTTTCTTCTACTTTCCCCCAATATCCTTGAGCAATACTTGGCCCTAATACCCAAATTTCACCCACTTGATTGTCCCCACACATCTCTAACGTCTGAGGATCAACAATCACAATTTTTTGATCACTCAGGCTTTGACCGCAGCCCACCACCGTTCGACGATTGTCGGGTGTAACAAAATCATAAATCACCTGATTTTGTTCTAAGGCTTTGGCTTGAACGCTTTTGAAAACAGGTTGAGCCGTTTTTTCTCCACCACTGACAATTAAAGTCGCTTCGGCAAGACCATAACAAGGATAAAACGCCTCTCGTCGAAACCCCTTGGGTGCAAACGCCTCAGTAAAGCGTTCGATCACTTCATAGTAAATCGGTTCAGCCCCATTAAACGCTAATTCCCAACTGCTTAAATCTAGATGTTCTCGCTGCCCTTGGGGAATCTTTCGCACACACAAATCATAGGCAAAATTCGGGCCGCCACTGGTTGTTGCCCGATAACGAGAAATCGCTTCTAGCCACCGCAGGGGACGTTGTAAAAACATTAACGGCGACATCAACACCACCGGAAACCCCCCATAAAGCGGCTGCAATACCCCCCCAATTAAACCCATGTCGTGATAGGGAGGCAGCCAAATCACTCCCTGACTCTGGGGAGAATGGGCAAAACAGTGATGAATAGCTGATAAATTGTGTAATAAGTTCCCATGAGCGATCATTACCCCTTTTGGCGCGGCTGTCGAACCCGAGGTATATTGCAAAAAAGCGATCGTGTCACGGGTTAAAACAGGCTCTTGCCAGTCCATAGCTAGAGTTTCAGCCAGGGTATCTGTAGCGATCCAATGCAGAGTTTGAAGCTGCGGAACTTGGTCGAACTGTCGCCGCATTAAAGATAAAATTGGCTGGCAAGTTAGAGCAACAGTTGCTTCGGCATCGGCTAAGATGGCCTCAATGCGATCAAGGGAACGGTTGGGTCGAGGCGGATAAGCGGGAACCGCGACCACTCCTGCATATAAACAGCCAAAAAAGGCACTAATGTAATCTAAACCCGGTTGGTACAGCAGCAATGCCCGTTCTCCGGGTTGACAGATTGATTGTAAATGAGCGGCAATCGCCTTAGACTGTAGATCTAGAGCTTGATAAGTTAGACTAACTTCGAGAGTTTCACCGTCTACCAAAAATCTGTAGGCGGTTTGCTCAGGCTGTTGGGTGGCTCGGTGACGCAGGAGGTCAACAAGGGTGTTGATTTCAGGATGATCTGAACCATTCATTCAGAAGCCGTAATTTGATTAATTATTAAGGATACAGAGTTTCTCGACCGTCGTCAGCATTATAGATCAGTTGTCTATCCATTCTGGGCGCTGCTCTGCCGCCATCTTCTATTCTAGGCGGAATTGTTGTCCAAACCGATGGAAACATTCTCTATCAAAATGCTGTAATTTATCGATAGCGTTCTTTTACCCCTTGACTGCCAATCTCAGCTTTTTGGTGCAAAATTCTAGATACCATAGGGCTATTCAACTCACAACTCCAATGAACTCAAGCCATTTCTCTTCTGTTTTCCCCAATAGTTGGTTTCGCATCGCCACCAGTGATGAACTTCCCCCCAAGGGGGTATTACCGTTACACTACTTTGGTCGGGATTTTGTCTTATTCCGGGCTGAAGGTGGTACTCCCCATTTACTCGACGCCCATTGTCCCCATTTGGGCGCTCATCTGGGGTACGGGGGGACGGTTGAGGGAGACACCATTCGCTGTCCGTTTCACGGTTGGCAATGGAATTGTCAGGGGGATTGTGTCAAAATTCCCTACACGAATAAATCTCCCCAAACTCAAATTCAAAGCTGGCCCGTGCGAGAATTGAATGGTTTGATTTTCATGTATTATCACCCTCAAGCTCAACAACCCAGTTGGGAAATTCCGAAAGTTCCTGAATGCTATTCTAAAGATTGGACTCCTTTGCGTTCAGTTCAGCGTTGGAAAGTGAAAACTGACCTGATTCAATACTTAGAAAATAGTGTTGATGTTTCTCATCTCTCCAGTTTACACCGCCAAACGTTTGATGATGCCATTAGTGATGGCGTTGAAATTGACGGCCCGACTTTAACCCATCGGATTACTCAAAAGTATAATCTCTCAGCTATGTTAGTCGGTAAATTAGTCGGAGAAGCCAATGGTTCGGTGACAACGACTTATTACGGGCCGGGATATGATGTTAGTTATTATTGGACAAAAGGATTAATTCAGTTTGGATTATTTACGATTTTTACGGGAACTCCCATTGATGAAGAGTATTTAGATGTTCAGATTTTTTCTTGTGTTAAAAAGGTTCTTCCCCCGCCTCTTAACTTAATACTCGCCGCTTTTGTTAAGCAAGATGTAGAAATGACGTTTAAGCAAGATATTGATATTTTAGAACACAGGATTTCCCCAACTCATCCGATTCTGTTTGAAGAAGATGGGCCGATTAAACCGAGTGTGCGTTGGGCGAGTCAGTTTTATTCTTCTGAAAAGAGCGATCAAAATCTTGCCGTTAAAAATTAACATTTAACCCCCACCCACCTCTCAAATCCCCCCTAGCCCCCCTTAAAAAAGGGGGTTGAGAGGAGACTATTTGGTTCCCTCGCCTTGTAGGAGAGGGTTAGGGAGAGGTCGAGAGGAGAGGGTTAGGGAAAGGTTTTGAATTTACTTAGAAGTCAACACTTTCTCAGGTTGCTTTCGTTTAGCTTTCTGAGACATAACTTGTTCTAAGCGTTCATCCCAATATTTTTGATTGCGGTTGGCATCTTGAACAAAGGGAGTCATCGCAATAATATTGATGACTAACTGATTAACAAGATTCATCGGGAAACCTAAAGGTCGAACAAAATCAATAAATAAAACTACCCGCATCTCATCCGTTTCATTCCAAGCTTCATGGGGAAAAGCATCATCAAAAATCATGCACTTTCCTTCTTCCCAATGACGCACCTCATTTTCAACCCGAAGACGACACTTTTCTCGCGGTTCAGGAATTTTTAACCCCAATAAGCACCGAATAAACCCTTTGTAAGTGCCACGATGTTCGGGAATATGTTTACTAGGAAGTAAAATTGAAAAAAAAGCGGTTTTTACACCCGGAATTTGTTCTAATATTCGGGCTGTTTCCGGGCAGAGTTTACAATTGTTCTCTGCTTTCATTCCATAACCATACAGAAAATACGTTTTCCACATATCATCTGTACTGGTTCGGTAAATTTGATCGGGTGAAATATCTTGAAAATTCGGTAAGTGATCTCGATATTGTAAGATTTCATCGAGTTCTTTCCGAATGATTTCCCAATTGGCTTCGAGTTGAGGCACCCAGTTAAATTGTTCCCGTTCAAAGAAGGGTTTATTACCAATTAAAGAATATCGCGGAATGATATTCTCAAACTTCCAAAGCAGATTCGCGCCAATACCGTGTATAACGAGCCATCTGAGCCTCTCTTTTAAGAGAGATAAAGAGATTTTCTTCATTAACCTTACGTCTCCTCACACTAATTAAGTTAGGGTTCCATGATTGAATTGTTGTAATCACACCAATAAAATATTATCATAGGTTTTTAGTTTAGGTAAATTAGTTTTAATAAAAATTTAATATATTTACTGAGTCATTTGTGCATCAGGTTTTATTGATCCGGTAAAGTCAGGGTTTGAAGATATGCTTGAATGTCCTCAGTCTTTAATTAAACTCATAACAATTATGAGATAAAGAGGAAAAACCACAAAGATACAAAGACACGAAGATTTGCTTTTGTGTTGAACTGCTATAAACTTTTGTTGTATTATATTTCAATAGGGTTGACTAAAAAACCCAGTCTCTTTGAGAAACTAGGTTAATCTGTCAGTCCTTTGATACAAACAAATCTGAGTCTATTTTGAGGATAAAACTTGTTGATCTTGTTCTTCCTCTTTGGCTTTCTGAGTAAACACTTCTTCTAAACGTTTATCCCAGTATTTTTGATTGACTTTAGCATCTTTAATTAAGGGAGAAATTGCAATCGCCTGAATTAACAGTTGATTGATAATATTCAACGGAAAACGTAAGGGTCTAACAAAATCAATAAATAAAACGACACGAGTTTCATTGGTTTCATTCCAAGCTTCGTGGCGAAAAGAATCATCAAATAACATACATTTTCCTTCTTCCCAGTGGCGCACTTCATTATCCACTCGGATGCGACAAAGTTCTTTGGGTTCTGGAACTTTCAACCCCAACAAACACCGGGTTAATCCTTTGTAGGGTCCCCGATGATCAGGAAGATGTTTTCCGGGTAAAAAGATCGAAAAGAATGCTGTTTTTAAACCGGGAACTTTTTCTAAAGCCGCTATGGTTTCTGGACAACGCTCGCAGTTTTTTTCGATCTTATTTCCATAGCCAAATAGAAAATAGGTTCTCCAATCGTTATCCGCACTAATTTGTGCATTCTGATAGGGTAAAATTTCGTGGAAACAGGGTAACTCATCCCGATATTTCAAGACTTCATACATTTCTTCACGAATTGCTTCCCATTGTGCTTCTAACTCAGGAACCCAGTCAAACTGTTCTCGCTCAAAAAAGGGATTACTACCAATTAAAGAATATTTAGGAATGAGTTTTTCAATAGTCCAGAGTAAATTTGCTCCCACTTTAAGAATCAAAAACTCCATCACTCTTTTTCTATTTTTTTGCCAAAATTTGGAGGGTTCTGACTCTTGACTGATTTCGTTTGAGCTGGGGTTCATCCTGAAAATTTTCCTTGTTCTAATAATGACTTATAAATCATAACACTATCCTGTATATCTTGTGTGATTTTTTATAAATTTATACAGTCAAAAAATATCTAAATTCAAACATCATTTTTACAGATTTATTATGAGAAATCCTTAAGGTTTCCTATATTAAAAACGAGATGATACACCCTAAAATTAAATGCGATTGGCTAAATCTTGCAGACTACTCTGTTCAGCGTTTTGCATCCATTCACCGACAACCGCCAACTCTCCATTTAAAAATTGCTGACGACAGGTGCGACGTTGAATTTTACCACTGCTTGTTTTAGGAAGACTCGCGGTTTTTAATAACACAATCCCATAAACTTCTACAGTATGCTGTTCTGCGATCGCTTGACGAATTGCCGTTACAATTTCTTGAACATTCAACGACTTTAAATAACGCCGTTCCACTTCATAGGCTATCACCAGACACTCTTCCTCATTTACCTCAATTGAAAACGCCGCCCCACAGCCTTTTCTTAACGCCGGATGACTATTTTCTGCCGTTTGTTCCAGGTCTTGGGGATAACGATTTCGACCCCAAAGAATCATCATTTCTTTGATGCGACCCGTAATAAAAAGTTCCCCCTCTTGCAAAAATCCTAAATCTCCCGTCCGTAAAAACGGCCCTTTTTCGCCCAAAAACCCTCTAAACATCTGTTCCGTTTCTTCCGGTTGGTTCCAATATCCTAAACCAATTCCCGACCCTTTTACCCAAATTTCACCCACTTCAGCCTGACTACAAGCCGTCAACGTTTGAGGATTTACAATGATCACTTCATCGCCTAAATTGGGTTGACCACAGCCAACAATCGGGCGAGAATTAGGATGTTCTGGAGTCACTTCGATAACGCAATTTTCTTCTAATTGTTTCGCTTCGATATATTTAATAATCGGCGGTTCACTTCTGCGTCCTCCCGTAATAAATAACGTCGTTTCCGCCATTCCATAACAAGGATAAAACGCTTCTCGACGAAAACCACAATCTGCAAAAATTTGAGAGAATTGTTCTATCGTATGGGCGCGAACAGGTTCAGCCCCAGAAAAAGCAACTTCCCAATGACTTAAATCTAGGGTTTCTAACTGTTCGGGTTGAATTTGACGACACAATAAATCATAGGCAAAATTCGGCCCCCCGCTTGTTGTGGCTTGATACCGAGAAATCGCATTTAACCAGTTAATGGGCTTTTGAATTAACGAAACAGGCGACATCAATGTTACCGGAAATCCGCCATAAAGCGGTTGAATTACACCGCCAATTAATCCCATATCATGGAATAATGGCAACCACATCACGCCGCGACTTTGGGAAGAATGTTCAAACCCTTGATAAATTAAAGCGGAATTGTGCATCACGTGGCGATGCGTTACCATCACACCTTTGGGGGTTCCCGTTGAACCGGAGGTATATTGCAAGAAGGCTAAGTCATCGGGAGTGAGTTGGGGTTCTATCCAGTCAGAAGCGGGAGACTGGGGTAAAATATCGGTAGCAATACAGGGAAACTGAGTAAAAAGCGGTTCAAATTCTGGGTATTGGCGGCTTTGTTGCTTGAGATGGGATAATAGCCCTTGAGTCGTTAAAATCACAATAGACTCAGAAGACTGAAGGCGATGATAGATTTTCGCTAAATCTTTCGCGGAATGAGGGGGGTTATTGGTGACAGCGACAAACCCTGCATAGAGACAGCCAAAAAACGCGGCAATAAATTCAAGTCCATCGGTGTAGGGATAAATAACGAGCGCTCGTGAACCGGGTTTTCCGATAGACTGAAGATGAGAGGCGATCGCTTGGGCAAGTTGATCGAGTTGTGCGTAGGTGAGAGATCCAGACTCCGTTTCACCATCGGGTAAAAAGGTATAAGCTATTTGGTTGGGTAAGCGTTGCGCCCTCTCCCGCAGCAGGCTAACGAGCGTTAAATCGTAATTCATCGACTGTGGTAGACCATCCGTACTAGATTTTTTCCTCAAGTCCGTTTTCCCGTACCGTTAAACCGACTTTGATTATAGGTTTTCTGTTAAATTAACGCACATTCCCGATAATTTTTCAAATTTCTGGGATGATCTCCTGTAGGTTGGGTTGAAGAATGAAACCCAACATCCCCTGATGATCTTGTATGTGTTGGGTTTCGTTACCCCTGATGATCTTGTATGTGTTGGGTTTCGTTACCCCTGATGATCTTGTATGTGTTGGGTTTCGTTACCCCTGATGATCTTGTATGTGTTGGGTTTCGTTACCTCAACCCAACCTACTGTTGAAAAGCGGTGATTATTGAGTGCGATCGCTTGTCTGTGAAGTCTCAAACCCGACATCCACCGAAGATTTATTTGTTCCTCAAGCCAACCTAAATGGGAATCATTGCATAAGCGATGCCATCTCTGTGATATATCCAATTAGAGTCAAATAAATCTCGGATTTGAAAAATATGTACATGAATCCATGAAAATTGCAATTCTTACCTCGGGTTTCCCCCCGGTTTTAGATGGCGTCAGCGTTAGTGGACTGTATCGAGTTCAAAAGCTGAGTCAATGGGGACATGAAGTTTTAGTGTGTTATCCCGATTATAGTCCTCTGGCGAATCTTTATCCGAATTGGCGGGATTATGTCGGTGATATTCTTCCGGGTGTGCGGGTTATCGGGTTAGAAAGTACGCCGATGTTTGGAGTTGATTTTGAACGAAATGTCAGTTGGAAATCTTATCCGACAGTGGTTCGAGAGTTGGAGAACTTTCAACCGGATGTGATTCATGTTGATGAACCGGAACGTTTATTTTTTGGTTTCTTTCGTCTGGCGGGAATTCACTATGCTAAAAAGGTTGGGATTCCTTGTGTAAGTTTTTTTAGAACGAATTTTATTGAATATGCTGAGGATTTTTTGCCCGCACCGCCTGTTCTAATTCCGATGATTCAAGGGATTGTCAGTCGAATTTTTGCCAAGATTTATAATGCTTATGATCTGACTTTGGTTTCCAGCAAAATTACGGCAGAAAAGTTGCTAAAAATGGGGATTAAAAATCTTAAATATGCGAATTTATTGGGGTTTGATGCGAGTCAGTTTAACCCAAATTTGCGTCAAGAGAGGTTTTTTGAACAGCATTATGGACTAACAGATATTGATCGCAAAGTGAAGTTAATTTTCTTAGGGCGTCTCACTCCTGATAAGGGTTGGGCGTTTACCTTGAGAACCTTTGAACGATTAGTTAAAATGGTAGATCCGGATCAATTTGCGGTTTTAATTGTCGGGGACGGGCCAATGCGATCGCAGATTGAACAAGAATTAAGTTTATTAATTCCAAGTGTCCAGTTGTTGGGTCGAGTGTCGCCCTCAGATGTTCCTGCATTACTAGCTAATAGTGATGTACACGTCACTGCTTCGGAAAAAGAAACCCGAGGGTTAACCGTCTTAGAAGCCTTTGCAGCCGGAATTCCAGTGATCGCGCCTCGGGCGGGAGGTGTCGTTGAAAATATCCAAGACGGTGAAAATGGATGGTTATATACCCCTCAAGACGGTGAAGATTTTGCCCAAAAATTAAAGCTGTTAATTGAGAATGGAGACTTGCGAAAAAAAATGGGTTTAAAGGGTTTGTGCTGTGTTGCAGATTACAGTTGGGATCAAACCGTGAAGAATTTAGTAGGGATTTGGGAGGCTCAAATCAAGCTGAAAAAGCCAACTCAGCCGACTGCATCTCATCTGAAAATTAATCAAACTTAATACACTTAGGATCTAAAATAGCATTAAGGGGGTGAGCAGTGGATTTTTGCTGAATAACCGTTGCACAAATCTGGAGTAAATTAGAGTAATCTAACAATCACTTAACCCTAGAAGTGCTGAGTATGTGACAGTTTCAGAATCTGCACCCCCAAACTGTAAACTTTCAAACAATATTGAGAAGTTTCCGGGAATATTCCCGCTTTTAGCGAAAACGACAGCAACACAATCAAAAGACAATAGGGTGTTTTTTCACTCTAGACAATTGTCAATGGCACAATGAACAACAATCATTGACAACCCTTGTAAATTGCGGGTCAATTTTTCTTAAGTTCATCTGTAGCAGACACAACCGATCGCAAAGCCTATGCAGACATTTTTTATTATCTGGTTGGGGCAAGTTGTTTCCGTCTTGGGAACCTATATTACAGATTTTGCCCTGGGTGTATGGGTCTACCAACAGACAGGTTCCATCACCCAATTTGCCATGACTATTGTGTTCATGCACCTACCCAACTTGATGGTTTCAGCCTTTGCTGGAGTGTTGGTAGATCGCTGGAACCGAAAATGGATAATGCTTGCCAGTGACTTCTCGAAAAGCGTCATGGCGGTTATTCTGATAGTCCTGGCTACCTCAAATCAGCTTGAGGTTTGGCATATCTATATTGCCGTTTCGTTAGGTTCATTTTGTACCGGGTTTCAATGGCCTGCATATACGGCAGCGATCGCCCAATTGGTACCGAAGCAAAACCTCAGTCGGGCGAATGGGATGGTACAAATTTCCCGTGCGGTGGCGCGGATTCTTGGCCCAACCATTGCCGGATTTTTAGTTCAAAGCATTGGTATTCGGGGTGTCTTGTTGCTAAACTTCTGCACCTTCAGCGTTTCAATTATTAGCCTGTTAGCGGTGCATTTCCCCGATGTACAAGCTTCAATTGAAACTCGGGTTAAAACTTCCGTTCAAAGTGTTGCTGAAAAAACGGCTTCTCTGGCTTTAGTTTGGGATGAGGTGACTTCCGGTTGGAATTATGTCGCAGAAAGACCCGGTTTATATCGGTTAATTCTATTTACAGGCATCATTTATCTCACCGAAGGCGTGGTTCAGGTGGTATTCTGGCCGTTGGTTTTGAGTTTCGGTTCAAGTTCAGAATTGGGAATTGTCCTTTCAATTAGTGGCTGTGGAATGCTGTTTGGCAGTATCGCTGTCAGTGCTTGGGGAGGACGACTCGGACGGCGAGTTTACGGGATTTTAGTGTTTGTTGGCTTGCAGGGTTTGTGTCTGTGTTTAGGTGGCTTTAAGGCGTCTATAGTGGTTGCTGCAATTGGCGGTTTTGGTTACTTATTTGCTCAACCGATTATTATTAGTTCTAGTCAAACGATTTGGCAATGTAAAATCCCGATTAATTTGCAAGGACGGATTTTTGCTCTCCAAAGCTTGATTGAACGTTCTGCGATGATTTCAACTCAATTAACAATTGGGCCGTTAGTGGATCGTTTATTTGAACCGATGATGGCTGAAAATGGTTTACTTGCTGATAGTGTTGGGAAAATGATTGGTGTTGGGCCAGGACGTGGAATTGCTCTGTTGTTAATTCTACTCGGTATGGTGAATATTGGGGCTTCTATTGTTGCTTATCGCACGCCTCGTCTGCGTCGGGTCGAAAAAGAACTTCCTGATGCGATCGCTTCTAATGTTGTATCGGGATAGTAGAGGCGGGTTCTGTCAAAATTTATAGTGCCGTTGGGATAGATCCCAAACACCCGGTTTCTCAATAGAAATCGGGTTTTTAATCTAACAAACAATATCACTAAAATTTTTAACAATAATTTCCCGGATTGAAATTTCAATATTGAGTAATTTTGAGTAGGACAATCTTCATTCTACCCCTTTGAATAACCAGGTTAAACAGAAAAATATGTTAAAAACATTAACCACAGTTTCCCTTAGTGTAATGATTACCCTCTCGGGATTTTCTACTTTGATGTCGAGCAGTTTAGCTGAACCTGTTCAAATTGCTCAAGCGGTGCAATGTCGCGAAGATGGCTCGACAATCGAAATGAAAAAATGCGCCCAAGATAAATATGCTAAAATTGATAAAGAACTGAATCAAGTTTACCAAAAGTTGATGACGAATCTCAGCAATCAAAGTCAACGCAAACAACGCTTGATTTCTGCTCAACGGTCTTGGATTCAGTTTCGAGATAAAAGCTGTAGTTATGAAGCCAGTGAAGCTCTAGGAGGAAGCGCAGAAGGGCTGTTATTAACCAACTGTTTAACACGAGTCACTGCTCAACGGACTTCTGAATTAAAACAGTATTTATCGAGTCTCAGCCAACGTTAAACTTCACCTTTTAAAGCTTCTAATTCTTCCCGAATCGATAAGGGTTTATAGCCTAATTCAAAGGCTTTAGAACTATCGAGAGATACATCAGGCGGACGAGAAGCAGGCATTTGTACATCTTGTTGTAAACAGGGTTTAATCTTTTCAACGGGAAGTTCAAGAACTTCTGCTAGGACTCGCCCAAAATCATAACGAGACAGTCTCTCTTTTCCGCCTAGATGTAAGATTCCTGTTGATTTTTCAACGGCTAATAATAATCCTTTTGCAGCAGTCGTTCCACTCACAGAGGTTCGATATTCGTCGGTAAACAGTTGCAGTTCTTTGTCTGCTTTTAACGTCTGAATAAATCCCTGAATAAAACTTCCCGCATGGGGTGAAGCTTTTCCAAACATTAACGGCATTCGACAAACAGCAATTTGAGGATTCCGTTCTAATATACCTTGTTCTGCTTCTACTTTTTGTTCACCATAAACACTAATCGGAGAAACGGGATCTGTTTCTTTGTAAGGCGGGTTTAAACCGTCAAAAACTAAGTCCGTTGAAGTGAACGCACAAGCAATAGAATAATCAGCAGATAATCCGGCAAGATTCACCGATGCCCTCACATTAATCGGATAAGTTTCCTCGGGATGAAGTTGGCAATAATTGGGTTTAGATTGAGCGGCAGTGTGAATAATAGCGGTAGGTTTTATTTCCTCAATGATAGATTTTAAAGCGTCAAAGTCTGTTAAGTCAAGTTGAAGGGTTTTGACACCCGGAATTGTTACCGATTTTGAACGGTAAGTCCCGTAAACTTCCCATTGAGAGGCAGCCACCTGACAAATATTCCAACCGAGAAAACCGCTTGCGCCTGTTACCAATAATTTATTCATTTAAACTTTAGTTAACTGATTTTATTCGTTAGTTTATCAAAAAAAGGGCAAGTTGGGGTGATCGGTTAAAATACCTGAGAACTTTTGGGAAATCGGGGATTTGGCTTAAACCCTGAATAACGTCTTGGCATTTAACGAATCCTGTGGATAGAATTGAAACAGAATCAACAGAAGCAAATATCAGGTCAAACCCTCGTCAAACCCGAGGATTGATCGACCTATTGTATTAAGTATTTTTAATTGAGTAAACTTTATTAAATTTAGAAAGTCCTGTGAACGAACTCACCTTAAAATGGATAGAAGCCAATCAACTGCACGTCCAAACGTTTAAAGAGCAACAACCCAGTAAATATCCCGGTAGGATTCGCATTGGACGAGATCCTCATCGCTGTGATGTCGTTTTATCTCATCCTACCGTTTCCGGGTTACATATAGAAGTTTATTTTCATCCCTCATCTCATCAGTTTAGAGTGCGGAGTTTACGAGAAACAAACCCACCGCGAATTGATGGTCAATTTTTACATTCTCAAGAAGCAACCCTCAACCCGGGTAGTCATCTCTGGTTAGGACAAGTTGAACTTGAAGTGGTTTCTATTTCCACAACAGAGGAAATTCCACCGACTATTTTATTTTCTCCAGATGCCTCCTTTGACTCACCCCAACCCCAACTTTCAACTCCTCAATATGGTTTACAATGTCCGAAATGTGATCGCATTTCTCCCTATGAACAGATCGACTTAGGTTGTCGTTGGTGTGGAACTTCGTTAGCGGCGGCAAGGAGTATCGTATTGTCTCCTCAGTAAAATTGATTAGGAAGTGGAGAGAGTAGGAGAAAATAGGAGATGCCAAACTCAAACTATTCTTGATTCCCTCTTTCTCATGGAAATTCGACTCAGTTGGCGAGATCCGATAACAAATGAATGGCGAACCCCTGTATTAAGGCCTCCCATTGCCATTGGACGAGTGTTTGACCGGATGCCGGGTACAATTGATGGACATCGGGTGTCTCGCATTGTGTTGAAAGGAGATCGGGTTTCTCGCTTTCACACTTTAATAACTTTGGAAAATGACACTCTCATCCTGACTGATATTGGTAGTCGAAATGGTACTTTTATTAACGGAGTTCGTCAAGCTAAAACTATTTTAAATGACGGAGATACCCTGCAAATTGAGAATCATAACATTCTGGTTTCTTTTGTCACCAGTTCTCTGAATTCTAATACTTCACCGGGACCTTCACAGATCTTTTTTAATCCCAATACCAATCAACCTGATCCGTTAACCGCTAAACCTCAACTGATTACTCCGGTTAATCAGAGTTTCCCGCCTACGGAATTTTTACACGCGGTTCAAGTCTCACCTTCAACGTTACAAGCCACAGGATTACCTGTTGAGGAAATAGATTATTTGACCATTGGGGCTGGGTTAGGAAGTTTTATTTGGGCAGATTTATTGAGAATTTCGGGGGTAAAATCTAGCCAAATTATCGCTTTAGGAATGGAAGAAAAGCCCTATGCCCGTTATCAACGCTTGTGTCTTAATTCTCAAATTCCGCCTCACGAACGTTTGCGATCAAATTCTGATTCTTGTCCTGATAATATTTGGGGTTGGCCAAGTTATGCGGTGCGGGAAGCTTATCGTGAAATCTCTCACGGACGGTTATTAATCGCTTTACAATTACTATGGCGTGTTTTTGCCGAACCGACTTTTGCAGAGACTTATACACCGCGATCGCAAAATGTTTTTGATTCGATTGATCGTGAAATTAAACGCATAAGTTGGCAAGAAATTTATCGCTACGGACGAGTTTTAGGAATTAGGAAAACAAATGATGGGCGTTATGCGATCGCCATTTCTCGTTCACGGGCGGATAAACGAGAACGGGGTTTTGTTGTCGCACGATATGTTCATTTAGCAACTGGATATCCAGCGATTCAGTTTCTCCCTGATTTACAAGCTTACCGCGAAATGACGCGAGATTTTAAAAGCGTTGTCAATGCCTATGAGGAGCATGAACATATTTATAAACAGCTTGAACAACTAGGCGGAACGGTGATTTTACGCGGACGGGGAATTGTGGCTTCTCGAATTATTCAGCGACTTTATGAGGCGAGACAACGCAATTCTAATATTAAAATTCTGCATTTAATGCGATCGCCAAAAGCCATCGGAAATCAATTTGGAAAATCCCAGCGTCGAGTCGAAAATCATTTTGAATTTCAACCGTTTAATTGGCCGAAAGCTTGTTGGGGTGGAGAATTGCGAGAGAAGTTAGAAATGGCTCATGCTGAACGGCGCTTACAATTACTAGAAAGTTGGGGGGGAACCACCACAGCGAGTCGTCAAGACTGGCGAGAAATTGTGAATCAAGGATTGATTCAAGGTTGGTATCGGATTGTGTTTGGTCGAGTTGAACAGGTGGAAAAAATAGCAGGTGAACGGACATTAACGACTATTCGGGAACAGGGAATTGAAGCACAAATTCAATTAGAAGCTGATTTTATTATTGATGCGACGGGTTTAGATGCTCACGTTCAAACAAATCCCTTATTAAATGATTTAGTGACTCATTATAATTTACCGCTTAATGCTCTGGGTCGTTTGCAAGTGGCGAATGATTTTGAATTAGTAGAAATGCGTTCGGTTAGCGTGACTTTGCCAACGGGAAAAACGGCGACCGTTTCCCCTGGAAGTTCAACCCCAAAAGGTCGAATGTATGCCGCCGGAGCGATTACATTAGGCGGGCCTTATGCGGCTGTTGATAGCTTTTTAGGGTTACAATATGCGGCGTTACAGTCTGTTAGCAGTTTAGCGGCGATCGCGGCTCCTAATGTTAAAAAATTGGGGATATTGAGGTCATTTAACCAATGGTTTAAATGGGTGATGAATCAATCCCCTTAGTTGAACAGGCAATAGGCCGTCAGAAGTCAGGAAAAAACTGTTAACTGGTAGGGGCAATTGATCAATTGTCCCTACCAGACGGGTGACTGATTGTTAAGTATTGCTACACTTTTTGATAAAAAGTCTTTTACGCTTTTAACTTGACAAATTTACTTTTTTTTGCATAGTTGCCTAAAACTCTATTTTTTTGAGCCAAGATTTGTCTGAGAGTGAGGGTCATTTAATATCTTCCTGGATGTCGTGAACGTGAGACCCTGAACCGAGAGTGTCGAGTCGATGTTCCAGTATCGCTAGGCGACTCTCTAGTTCGGAAATTTTATCAGGTTGATCGGCCATTCCTAAATAGGTTCTTAAAGCCTCAACCACCAGGTCTGACTTCGATTGTCCAGTTGCTTTGACCCGTGCCATCAATGCTTCGTGTAATTCAGGAGGAATCCTAACTCCTAAAAAGGGATTGGGCATGGTTTTAGTTGAGGAACATTTGGACAATCAACATCAACAATGCCTCGATAATACCAGCCTATTGCTAAATCGTTATCGGTCTCATAGTATTAATTCGTAAAAAGAATAGTCAGTCCTCATTTTTTTGTAAATTTTTGTTAAATTTTTTGATTTATTGCAAAATTTTTAAATTTATGTCACCGTTGTATGATAACAATATGATAACAACTGTTATCACAGGGAATCAGATGACAGCTTGGACATCTAGACTCGCCTGAAACAGCTTGTTGATTGAGAACCGATTCAACCTGCACCGAAAGCCGATCGATCTATCTATGGGAGCAGACATGACAACGCAATTACAATCCGAACAAAAACGTAACTCCGGCAAAATCCTGATTGCAGATGACGAATCTGCTATTCGGCGCATTCTCACCACTCGTCTTTCGATGGTCGGCTATGAAGTTGTAGCCGCAGCCGATGGTCGGGAAGCCCTGAACCTGTTTGAAACCGAAAATCCTGATTTGTTGGTTTTAGACGTAATGATGCCCAAACTCAACGGCTATGGAGTGTGTCAAAAAATTCGCACTCTATCGGACGTTCCGATCATTATGTTAACCGCTTTGGGAGATGTGGCGGATCGGATTACAGGCTTGGAATTAGGAGCGGATGACTATCTCACGAAGCCCTTTTCACCCAAAGAATTAGAAGCGCGTATTCAAGCCATTTTACGTCGTCTCAGAGAGACAAATGCGGCTCGGGACTTCAGTACAGAAACCATCCAAGTGGACACTCTGCAAGTGGATACCATTAAACGACGGGTTTACAAGGGTGATAAGTTGATCCCTCTAACCTACATTGAGTTTAATCTTTTAGAACTGCTCTTGAAGCATTCAGGTGAGGCGGTTTCTCGTTCGGAAATTCTTCAGGAGTTGTGGGGTTACGCACCGCGACGCATTGCCGATATGCGAGTTGTTGATGTTCATGTGGCTCGTCTGCGGGCCAAAATTGAAGAAGATCAGCGCAATCCCGAGTATATTTTAACCGTGCGGGGTATTGGTTACGCTTCTCAACGCTTGCCGATTGTTGAGGAAGCTATTGGAGCTTAAGCACATCTATTTTTTAAACATTTGGGTTCCGAAGAAAAACAAACGCTAAAATTGCAATTTTCATCTCAAAGTCTGATTTGATATTAATTTGAAGTTTGGATTAACGGTCTGAACTTTCATACAAAAACAAAACTAATGGCGATCGCATTCAGTTTGTTCAAAGGATTGACTGAAAGCGATCGCCTCTGTTTTAGACAACTTCTCTTATCCGACGACTTAAAATGTAAACCGAGTTCGGACCAAACCAATTCCAATCGCAGGATTGTCTGAATTATGCTCGGGATTGGTAATTAGCAAAAATCCCGGAGTGACAGAAACTCTATCGGTAATTAAGTAGCGATAAGAAACCTCAAAATGTAAAGATGTATCCGGATCTTCCCGATCAAGAACATCATTATTGGTAACTTTGGGGGGCATACCGAAAACAATACTTAATTGAGATCCCAATTTACCCCAATCGACCAAAAAAGCGGTAATTGCCCAACTCCAAATTTCTGCATGAGAACCCTGAGAAGCATTTACACCCTCGGTGATCTGAGGAGAGCCTTCAGCAACAGCATTCCAGTAGCTCAACCAACCGCCCAAGATTAATTTATCGGTGAGTTTATAAGTTAGTTGTAAGCCCAAAGCATTAGAAGAAGTGGGGGTATTTGCACCAAAAGGAAACTGAGCAAAAACGCTACCTTTACTTCCGGTTAAATCAATGGTTGAAGCGGGATCTGGGGCATAATAACGACCGTAAGTTAAAGCCATTCCCAATCCATCGGTAGGAGTATAGCTCAACTGAGCCAAAATCGTATATTGACCGTTAAATAATCCGGCACTCGCATCTCTACCGGAAGTCGTTAAATAACTCACCCCGCCGCCGATTTTGTCTGTAAAATTATAGTAAACCACCGCACCGGTACCGAAAGCAAAGGAGTAAATTGGACTTTCTGCTCCAAAATTTGAGATCGAGTTAACCGGGTTAAAAGCGGGAAAAATCCGAGTCGGAAAATCCGCAATCGGAGCCACAGCAAAAATGCCGCGACTGCCGAGAGGCATTTGATAAAATATTGTTCCGGAGCGGATATCATTGCCCGTATTTGTAGTCCCAATTAAACGGGTCATATCGGTACCGGTAACGCCAAGACCGAAACTGCTAACATTCCCCGCGATTAGTTGAGTTCGCAATCTATCTTTTCCGGTAAAACTGGTATCAAAAATTAGTACAACTCGCTCAGAAAATGTGGGGATTTCATCCAAATCTTCTCGGGATTCTGTTCCTGGAGAAACTGCTTTTTGATCGCCAAAAGCACTGATTAAATTAAAATCAACTCCGCCGCGTAAAATTGTAGTTGGGCTAAACTGATGCTCTTTTAGAAAAGTGACTTGCTCTTCTAAATCATCGATTTTGCTCGTAACCTCTTCGATTTCGGTTGCAAATTCTTCCGTTAATCTTTGAATGGCGATAAAGTCTTCTTCGTCGGCAAATTTATTACTTAAACTTCCAAGGGTCTGTCTAATTTTGAGCAGACAAGCATTTAAACCTGCCGCAAATTCATAGCGGCTCATCGGCCGATTTCCCTGAAAAGTTTCCCCCGGAAAGCCGCCAATACAGCGATATTTTTCGACTAAATTACGCAGGGCTTCGTAGGCCCAATGGTCGGGAGTAATATCTTGCAATTCGTGAACATTGATGATTCTGTCTCTGTTCAAACCGGGTGGGGGACTGCTGGATAGGGTATCAATTTGCTGAACGGGAGTTTCCGGGACTTCTGATATTGAATTAGACAACTCTAAATGGGAGGTTTCTAAGGGAAATTCCTCAGAATTATTTAAAGATTCTTCGCTCAAAACGTTTGAGTTGAACATTTCTTGCGCCATTGCCGGAGATAACATAAATAGAAGATAGCTCAGAACAGCCGATGGCACAGTCAGCGATATTTTATATTTTTTGAGACGATTTGACATGGTAATCCTAACATAAATGAATGTTATGCAAAAATAAGTATTAAATTAAACGACAGAAACAACTTAGTACGGACGCATTCTCAATTCATTATTGACCGCTTCTAAAATTTCTATCGTGACATCTTCGGGAATTCTGGTGTACTCTAACTGCTCGTTTAATTCTTGTCCCTCAGTCAAAATCCATGTCAATAAATTTTTAGTCGCTATCAGTGTATCTTCGTTAACATAGCGTTTATAAATCAGCAGCCAGGTTAAACTGACCAAGGGATAACCCTCTTTTGGGTCCTTGACATCATCGGTGGTAAAGTCATCATTAAACTTGACATTTAATAATGCTTTTTGAGTTTCTTCTAAGGTCGGTTTAACGTAGCGACCTTCCCCATTTTCTAGGTTCGCAATTGAAAGATTCTGCTCCCGAGCCAAACGGGTTGGAACGTAACCAATGGCACCATCAATTCTTCGGACTTCGCCGGCAATTCCGCCGCCTTCAGATTGCGAAGAAAAGAATCTAAATCCCCAATTAGGCTCGCGACTGCCTGGTATCTTTCCGCCGCTAATTTGATTGAGATATTTGGTCAGAATAAAGCTCGTCGCACAACTTCCCGAACAAACGATCACTTCAATTTTTTGATTGGGAAAGTTTGGGTTAATTTGCTTCCAATTGCTGACTTCTCCCGTAAAAATTTGAACCAGTTTTTCTCGGGATAATTTAACATCGGTTGTCAGATCTCGGGTGATATTTTTGAGGTTGTAAACAATGCTTAACGAACCGCCACCAATTGGCACCATGAGCAAACCATCTTCGATTTGATTCCGTTCTATCGGAGTGGGAATTAAGCTCGTACCCGCAAAGTCAACAGTCTGACTCGCCAACAACCGAATGCCACCCCCACTGCCCAGAGTGCTATATTTAAACTGTTGTCCTGTTTGCTGTTCGTATTCTTGGCTATAACGCTGGAGAAGGGGTTCCGCAAAAGAATCACCCCCTCCGCGAAGCAATAAAGCCGCAACGCTCGTCGGAAAAGAAATCGCTGTTAGCGTTAGAAAACTAACAAAAAAAAGCCGGAAATTCTTGAGGGTAAATGTTTTCATGGATTGAGGTAAATGCGTTAGTTTTAAAACGGATTTGATTAGCGTAGTCTTCGATAAATGGTGACTTTACTGGCGTCTTCGGTGACTTCTAGCCAAAAATCTTCGATAACAAATTGATAAACAAATTCTCCCAGACGGGTACTCCGCCACGTACTGATAACCGGCGCGTCTTCTATCCATTTTTCCAGCGCTTTTATAACGGGTTCTGGAACCGCACTGGAATCGATTTGTTCGTCAAGTTGAAGAATATTTCCGGTAGAAGTCACCTGAACTTCTACTTCAAAACCCTGTTGGTTTTCTCCTCGGATTTTATAGATTAGAGAACCATCGGCTCTCAGTTCCGTTCTAGCCAGATTAAACTGGGCGCCCGAAACGGTTTCTGCGGATGTCATCACTGAAATTGGGACTTCTTCTAGGGGGATTTCTCGCTCTATTCCCGCCAGATTTTGGGCAATTAATAGATGGTCTTTTTCAATCGAAACTTGACTCCGAACCTCGCCAGGATAAAGGATAGAGGCAAAACCGACCATTCCTGTAATTGCCAAGATTTTGAGCAAGCTTTTGGAGTTAAGCATCATGTTTTTGAGTTGGATTTTGCTAGGTGAACAATGAATGAACTGGAAAATTAACGGTTTTCAAGAGCAAGCTGTGTTTATAAATTTTCTCGAATTCGCTCGAACACCCAAGAGGGAATGGCGTGTTCTTTGTCGTAAACTGAATTATATTTTTGTTCTATAGTTTGCCAATCAATAGAACGATCTGATAAAATTTCTTCGGAAAACATTTCTAAAGTTTTGCCGGATAACCCTTTTTCTAAACATTTTTTCATTAGCAAACGGCTTTCGTCAATTTCGCCGATACATTCAAAGGGAGTGTGTACCGATAAACCGACCATTTCTCGAAACGTCGGGAGCAAATTTTCATCGTCAAACAAATTGGTTTTAAACACCGCATCGACCAAATTTGAGGAAAAAAAAGCCGTCAATCCCAACCAAACATAGGCGCATTTCGGGCATTTTTTGCACCAAGGTTTTTGAAGATTGCAGGAGTTAATTTTCGGGATAACTTCCGAATATTTGCTCAAGTTATGAAAGATGCGGAAGTCGTAAATGGGTTGTAAAATGCTGAAATATTTAAAATCCGATAGCAAATGTTCGCGAACGAATTGATCTAAAATCTGTTCGGCTTCCAGACTTTTACCCCACTGGTGGTTAACTTCTTTTCCGATTTCCTCCCAAATTAAATTTCCGGTGTTGGCGCTTTTTTCGTGGGCTAAACATAAATAATTATACCCTCCGGCTAACATCAAAAATAAGGATTCAAAAATAGAAACTGGGGTTTCTGGGATGGTGATTCCTGAATTTTCTGGAAAATATAACTGGAGAAAGGGAAAGTCTATAAAATCATCGAAAATTGATATTTTATGCTTTTTAATTGGCTGGACATTTTCTATTACTTGAGCAATTAATTTGTGTTGCAAGTCTGCTTTGCCATAAACACTATGAGAATATTGCATAGAAGCAAAAGGAATATCCGCTTCTTGCAAAATTTTCATGGCTACAATACTATCTTTGCCACCCCCACAACCTGTGAGAATTGTCTGATTATCTCCAAAAATTTGCTCTGGATGACTTTTTCCTAAGTCTGCGGAATAGATAATTTCTGGCTGTTGGTAATCTGTGACATTATTTTCATACCAATGTTGCCCAAATACTCCTTGGTAAATTTTGACAAATAAATCTAAAACTGGTTTTTCCAGATGTGAGGCAATGTTTGAGATATCGTAATATTTGGGAAATAAGGAACATAGTTTCATGCCTTCAAATAAGGCAATATGGGCAGCAATGCGATCGATTAATTGTTGAGAATATTTTTCTATCAGTGCCGAGAATGAGAGATCGTGATAAAAAACTTTCGTGGCAAATTTGAATTTATCTGCACTATAGATGATGTCTAGATGATGTTCATGAATAGCTAAACTTTCTATTTTGATTGCTTCAATTTTCATTTTTGATTGTGTTATTAACCATTGTTTGTTATTTTAAGGGCTAATGGTTTAGTTATTTATTAAAATTTATTTGATTTATAAAATTAGTAATTTTCTTCCATCCCACCAACCAGATCGTGCCAAATTAGAAGTAGGAAAGCTACTTCGATTTGTTAGTTTGATCGAATTCATCTCCCGTTCCAATTACAGCTTGAACGGGAGATAAATTACTCCTTTGCGAATTTAAATAATTAACTGGATTAACTGATCGACAAAATACTTTACTTCCGCAAAATCAGTAGCTCGTGGTTGCAGCTTTTTAACACACTCATTCTTTCCTTGAAAACTTCTTGCCACATCTTTATAGCACAATAGTTTTTGATGGGATTGTAATACAAGTCATTATCTTCGACTCTGAGAACTACAGCAAAAATACCACCTGGTTTAAGAATCCGAATCAGTTCCTCAAAGCTTTCTAAAGGAACTTGATTGCGAGTAAAAACGCCAGTTGATACTAAAGCGTTAAACGTATTATCTGCAAAAGAAAGAGTGTTACCCAACTCTTCTAGATGCAAAGCATTGTATATCCCCTGGTCTTTTAATAGGTCTAAAGACTTTTGGCTAATATCCAGTCCTTGGAGATTTTTAAAGCCGTAAGAATTGAGTTCTCGACCTAATAATCCTGTACCACACCCTATATCTAAAATTAAAGCATCTTTCTTTAAATAGGATCTGAGGGTGTAACCAATATGGTTAAGTAAAACCGTCCAGCCGTTATCGTAATGTTCCTGGTCGTAAAATAATACCCAATTATCATATTTTCCCCTCACTTCTTCGAGGTTTTCAAAGTAATCTGTTAATCCATTTCGATAATCTTGCTCATCATCTTTTTTCAAGATTTTATACAGAACATCTTTGATAATATAGCCGATTAAATTGAGGTCATCGAAATCAAAAGATGATGGCAATCTCAGATCGCAAGCAGAAGAAATAATCGATTCTGTTTTTTCTAGGCTGGGTATTTCGGTAAATGAGTATTGCCAGTTTTTGTAATAACGAGAATTATCGTCTCTGCCAAAAATCTGGATCGCCACACCCCTCTCGCTAGTTTGTTGCACAAATTGATCTACCTGTTCTGAAGTTAATCCCAAAAGATTAAATTGCAAACTGTCAGGCGCACGTTTCACTTTTTCCAAAGGAGAGGGAATATAAATATTTCTGACAGAACTGAGAATTTCTGCTAACCGATCGTACTTTTGTATACCTTGAAATATCTTGTCTTCTAAAAATTTTATTTGAGGTCTTAAGACAGCAGCAGTTAAGTTACTCATTCGCAAACTAAAATTAGGAACATGAGGCTTAAGTTTTTCAAAACCTGCTTGAGGAATTGGATCGGGAGTTTTGAAACTTTTATTAAATTTAATCAATGATTTTTGTTCTTTTTTTGATGCGATCAGGTTAAATTTCATTTTTGATCGTCCCCAGGTCGATAATTTTCCAACGAATTAAAAACAGTATGATGCTATTTCCGCAAAAGGAACATTCCAGAATTCCAACTTTTTCATGTCTGCATAATCGACAAAATAGAGTATATTTGGGGAACTATCGTCGATAATCTGATCATGTATGTCGATCTCTACGATCTGTAAAAGCCAACCTGACTCTGCTCCTGTTGTCGTCATGGGCCAGTTCGACGATATTGATGTTTGCGCCCAAGCTATCAAACACTTGAAGATCACAGCCACCCAGTTAACCTCCGGTCAGTTTGTGGGCAGAGTTAATTTGGCCGACTTGGGGAGCCTGAAGTTTACTGACGTTACCTATAATCAAGCGATGAGAATAAAGGGGGTAAAAAATCCTCATCGCCTGGGATTTACGCTTCCACTTCAAGGCAATCAGACACAAGTGCTGGCTCATGGTTGCTCGATCAAAAAACACGATCTATTTGGGTTCGATCCCACCAGAGAAAACGATATGACGACGGGGAAAGATGCTCACCTAGTCGTCGCCAACCTTGATTTGACCGTTTTCCAGTCCCTCGCCGAGCAAATGGGATACCATGACTTAGGGCAAAAGTTTCTCCAGCAAAATTCAATCCATTTCCATCCCGCTTCATTACGCCATCTAAGAGCTTATTATCAGCAAGTCTCTCAAATGTTGATTAATCAACCATCATTATTAATGGAGTCGCCAGCCCAATCCCACATTGTCGAAAATTTCTTGCCGTTGCTGATGGATACGATCGGAGCAGCTATCCGACAAAAAAAGCCGATAATCAAAACTTTACGCCGTTACCCGATCGTGAAAAAAGCCGAAGAAATTGCCCAATCCTACATTGACAAACCCTTAACTCTTAAACAATTGTGTGACGCATTGGAAACTAGCAGTAGCGCCTTATGTTATGGATTTCAAGACATTTTTGGCATGAGTCCAATGGCCTATATCAAGATTCAACGACTCAATGGAGTACGTCGCGCTTTGAAAAATGCTAACCCTCAGACAGTAATGGTGATGCAGGTAGCTCATAACTGGGGATTTTGGAGTTCAGGGCATTTTGCCAGAGATTACCAACAAATGTTCGGTGAATTGCCATCAGAAACGCTGCGACAACAGTCTCAAATCAGAACAAACTTGAAATTCTAAGTCTGGATTAATTTCTCTGATTGAGAAATTTCGCCAATGCAATCTCTGAGTCGTTGGAGGAAGCTGTACTCACCATCCCTGAATATTCCCCGTTATAGTTGGTAAATTCAGACGCTGCTCTGCGAATATTAGATAGACGAATTTGCCAATCGGAAACCTGCTCGTAGTTAAGGTTATGAGTATTTGAAGTAGTTGTCCATACCCCCCAAAGACAGGGGTCTTCAAACTGTAGCAGTCCTAACTTGCGTAAGTTTTGGGATTGGGGAGTTCCGGGCAAGGGGATAATGCTGTAGCAGGAAGTCTGAAATTCCAGATTGGGATTAATCTCTACCAATTCATCCACGAGATCTGCGATCGCTTCCTCAAGACGTAACAAGTCTTCATGGTCATCATCGGGTAGCCCGATAATGATGCCATAACCAATCACAGGTACACCAGTTCTGACTACAGATTTCATCAACTCACAATGCTCTTGCCAAGGCAGGAGTTTCTTGTAGGCTTCTCGTCCAAAAACGGGACGTTCGGCAGGGATATAAGCCAAAGGACAACCGACTTTGCCATCCCAGCCAAACAGTGCTTCAATCAGTTCTTCGTCAGGTCTGAGGTCGGTGCTTTCGTAGTTACGCCCAGCACCGAGAGTTGTCTTTCTCAGTTCTAAACCATTAGGCCACATGAGAGTTATTCCCATCTCCCGTGCGCCATTGGTAATTTCGATGATCTCTTGTCGCCCTTCGGGAAAGAGTCCACGGGCGAGGAATTGATCGGACCCGATATTGATCGATCGAGCCCCCGCTTCTTTCTGGATCTCCAACCATTTGAGGGCTGTTTGTGGGGACATTCGCCGAAAGCCTGTGCCGTAGGTAGGTGTCATACAAAAGTCACAGGTGCGATCGCAACCAATATCCGCTACTACCGAACCGACTGGCACAAATCCTTGGACATTGGGAAGTGTGCCTAAACAATCTCGTGCCACCTCTACTGAAGGTAGTGCCCACTCATCTGGAGTTTTGGCTTTAGTCTTCCTGGGATATTGTTTACCATCTGGGAGAATCACACCCGTGAGTTCTTCTCTAGGGGTTCTTCCCAACACATAGTCAAAAATAGCCCAATTTGCTGCCCCTGATTTATCCTGAACAACTGCTGCTGCACCAGCCTTCAAGTAGTGGTGCGGTTCAGCGAAAGCATCCGATCCCCCAACAACAACGGGACGACCCCCCTTAGCCAGATGCTCAATCAGCATACAGCTAACTTGACGATCTTGGGAGAAATTAATTGTAACTCCCCAAGCATCGAATGCGTGAGGATCGAGAGCCGAAATGCTACCTCCTACATAAGTTTTCCGTAGAGTCATCCCTTTCCAGAAAACTTGCCCAAATTCTTCACTATAATCACCATCTCTGAGGTTGACCAATTGTGCATCAAATCCCCCTGCTTGCAAGTCAGGTATCAAAACTTGCTTGCTAATTAAAGAACGATTTCTGTACAAAGAAGTCCAATTTTTGCCTTCAGAATCGAATAGTCCTGTTGCTGGAACTTCAACTAATCCAATTGTGGGAGATTTTTTCGTTTCCATAGTTCAGGGTAGGTAATTGTAGATTACAGTTAAAACTTTTTAAGGAGCCACACTCCCAATCTTTGGGGCGGAAAGATAAATCGGATAACCAACTTTCTATAAATTCAAAGGATAGGTGAAGAAATATGTAAGATGAAAAAGTTTCATATTTTTTTAATATTTTCCTTGCAAAATGATAATGCTAAACCAGGGTTAGTTACCCTCTTTATCTGCTTTTCCTTTCTTCGTATGCTAAAACGCTATCGTCCCCTTTTGCTAATTAATCAACTGATATGGCAAATTAATCTTCGCTACTTTCCCTAGAAGCCGGAACTAGAATTCCTTTTTGCAGCAATACTTTTATAAACATCTTTCGCAGAATACGTTGAATCTGAAGATGCTTTCCGGGCTTAACTTTTGTCAAGGTTCGCAGCATCAAGTTCGACTCACCTAAAGTTTCTATGCCATCAACTTGGGTCGGTTCGAGGACATCCAAATAGTTGGCTTTTAAATGTTGTCCGATCTTCTCAATAATTTGATAGACATGACCCAAATTAGCATCGTAAGGTACAACCACTTCTACCAGTGCAAAAATGTACTCTTTGGAGTAATTGGTAATTGATCCCATCTCGCCATTGCGAATAATCTGTAATTGACCATTGGGATGTCGGATGCGGGTGGTTCTCAGTTCGATCGCTTCTACAACACCCTCTACTACTTTCTCT
The DNA here is from genome assembly GCF_034932365.1 of Limnoraphis robusta BA-68 BA1. Classification (NCBI taxonomy): domain Bacteria; kingdom Bacillati; phylum Cyanobacteriota; class Cyanophyceae; order Oscillatoriales; family Sirenicapillariaceae; genus Limnoraphis; species Limnoraphis robusta. The sequence goes on from NZ_JAYGHR010000008.1 coordinate 65,621, forward strand.
TCAGCTTTTCCTGCTTCAACATAGTCACCCACTAAATAGTAGTTTTCAAACAGAATAAAAAAGCCGCTAACTATATCGTTAATTAGTGCTTGTGCGCCTAAACCCACCGCTATACCAACAATACCGGCACCAGCTAGTATGGGAGCTGGATTAATGTCGAGAGTATAAAGGATGGAAATCCCGACGGTGAAATAAATTAAGTATTGCAATAAACTGCGAAACAACGGAATCAAAGTTAAGCGTCTGCTTCTTTGGATGTCCGTCAAATTTTGTTCTTTAAATACTATTTCTTCAACAACTAAATAAATAACTTCAAAAATAACCTGACTTAAGAATATCATGGCAATGATTTTGATGATTCGCAGACCAAAATCGGACATTTTGGCAATGGACTCAATCTGTTGAGTGACCAATGTTGCCATACAAACGTAGAGAACAAACTCCAGACACCGCTTTAAAAACGGGATCAAATGTTGTAGGCGATCATAAAATCTTAATAAGTTATCAGGACTCGAATATCTAACGCTAAGAGCATCGAGAGTATCAACAATTGCTGCAATGGCTTTCAGGATGAGCAATCCCACCCCAATAATCAAATAAATTCTGAGTCCGATATAGAGATATTCTGAAACAATTACCGGGAGTTTAAGAAACTGACTACAGTTAATAATTACCCAAATCCAAGTCCCGCCTTTGATTCTTTGATAAAGCGCATTAAAAAAAGCATCAATACTTTCATCATCGGCGGTGCTTTTGTCTATATTCTTGGCGCGAGTGCTGGCGATCTTCTGGCAATATTGAATAACTTTCAAGCCCAGTGCTGCTACAATAATGATGCCCACACATTTGGCGATTCCGATTCCCAACGTTACCCAAAATCCTGACGGAATACGGCGAATCAGATCCAGGGTATATTGTTGCAGATCTTCGCCCCGATAGATCAAGAAAACATTGCCAGCCACCAGAAAAATACACAGCAAAAAGCCAACAAGCAACACCAATCCTATCAGGTTACGACGCAAAATCCTGATGCGGTTATTCTCAAAATTCAGGATTGAGAATTTAGCCAGGATCTTTAATAAATTGGCAATCAGCCAAGCGATAAACAAAAAAATTACAATAACTAAGCCGACTTCAGCCAAGATAATTAAGAGGTTGTTCATAGTTTCAGTTAATTATTCAAATCAATCGGATTGATCGATGAACTTCTGCATTTTCCCCATTCCTGTTTTTCGTTGAATGGGGAAACATACCAAAACCTAAGAATTATCTCGATTGACTGGCGGCGGCCATCTTAGTTAATCCCCCGTGATAGTTGATCAATTTAGATTCGGCTTTGCCAATTTTTGTGAGCCGAAATTGCCACTCGGAAATATCTTCATAACTGAGGTGGTGCGTGTCGCAACTCGGAGTCCACAACCCGCCAATAATCGAGGGATCGTCAAAGCGCACCAAACCCGATTTCCGAATCGTTTCCCCCTGGGGCGTTCCCGGTATCGGAGAAATCGAATAGGAAGCCACTTGAAATTCCAGGTTTGGATTAATTTCTCGGAGTTGTTGATGGAGTTCTAAAATTGCTTCTTCAAGACGAAGTAAACTGTCGTGATTATCATCGGGTAAGCCAATAATTAAACCATAAACAATAACCGGAAGACCGACTCGAACGATCGCCCGCATCATCTCACAATGCTGTTGCCAAGGAAGAAGTTTGGCGTAAGATTCTCGACCAAAAACCGGACGTTCGGCGGGAATATAACCCAGAAAACCCCCCGCTTTGCCATCCCATCCCCAAAGCGCCTCGATTAATTCCTCATCGGGCGTCAGGTCAGTATGATCGTAGTTGCGTCCTCGTCCCAAAGTTGCTTTTCTCAGTTCCAAACCATTGGGCCACAAAAGCGGCATTTCCATTTCTCTCGCGCCTTGGGTAATTTCGAGAACTTCTTCTCGTCCCCCCGGAAACAAAACCCGACCGAGAAATTGATCCGAACCCATAACCGTACATTTAGCGCCGGCTTCTTTCTGACGAGCAACCCATTTTAGGGTTGTTTCCGGCGACATTCGACGAAAACCCGTCCCATAGGTTGGGGTTTGGCAAAAGTCACATTTGCGATCGCATCCAATATCAGGAAATACCGAACCAATGGGTACTAATTCTTTAATAAAAGGTTCTTCGGAGTATTCTTGACCCAAACATTGTTTCGCCACTTCCACCGACGGTAGCGCCCATTCATCGGGACTCATCGCTTTAGTGCGGTTGGGATAATAACCACCATCAGCGAAAATCACACCTGTCAAATTTTCTCGGGGCGTTTTTCCTAATACAGAGTCAAAAATAGGCCGATTGGCTGCGCCGGATTTATCCATTACAACTGCTGCTGCACCCGCTTTTAAATAATGGTCCGGCTCGGCGATCCCATCGGAACCGCCCACAACAACGGGTTTTCCTTTGCTGGCTAAATGTGCGATCGCCAAACAAGTAACTTCCCGTTCTTGGGTGTAGTTAACAGTTATTCCCCAAGCATCGTAAGCTTCTGGATCGACATCAAAAATCCGTCGCCCAACATAAGCTTTGGTGAGATTCATGCCTTTCCAAGTTACTTCTCCGAAGGGTTCTCGACAATCGCCATCTTTGAGATTAACCAATTGTGCATCAAAACCCCCCGCTTGCAAATCGGCCATCAAAACTTGCTTGCTGAGTAGGGTGTTTTTTCTGTACAAAGCGGTCCAATTATTGCCCTCTTCGTCATATAATCCAAGGGCAGGAACTTCAACCAATCCAATCGTTGAGACTTTCTCAGATGTGAACGTCATAACAATCCCCCGTAAATTTATACTTTGAACAATCTTAAGTCTTGTTGAGAAAGTTAAGCAGGATCGACATGAATGTTTGAAGTTTGACAGAGAATCAACCCAAACCACCGTTTGGGATCTGTCCAAATTTTTACCGTTTTCAGGCTCTGCTCCTGGAGTTGTTTTTGCAAGCTTTCCAAATCAAACTTGCGAGAAATTTCAGTGAGAATCGATTCTCCCTCGGGAAAGAAAACGTTTAAATCTAGGATTTCTAGGGATACCCAGTGACTCTTTTGACAGCGCAAATACATTTCGATTTCAGCATCCGCTTGATTGTAAATGGCTTGATGGGCGAACAGATTCAAATCAAAATTGCCTTGAAAACGCCAGTTCAAATGAGAAAGGATATTCAAATTAAAAGCTGCCGTGACTCCCCGACTGTCGTTATAAGCCGGCTCTAATATCTCTTTTGGTTTTTGTAAGTCAACTCCCAAAAGAAAGTAATCTCCTGGTTGTAAAGTTCGGGAAATTTGACTTAAGAAAACCTCGCATTCTTCGGGATTAAAGTTGCCGAGAGAACTTCCCAAGAAAAAAATCATGCGCGATGCGACTGGGGTTGATTCCAACTTGGCCAAGGCTTGCTCGTAGGTTCCAATTAATCCCTCAATTGATAAAGTTGGATATTTTTCTTGGAGCTTGACAACGGTAGATTTGAGAATCCCCCCGCTAACATCAATCGGAATATATTTGCAGCGATCTGTAATTTTTTGGTAAGCCTCTAGCAGAAAAAGCGTCTTTGTAGAACTGCCGCTTCCCAATTCTACCAGTTCACAATTCCCCGTAATCTGAGCAATTTCATTTGCATATTGCTGCAAAATCCAGGCTTCTGTTCGAGTAGGATAATATTCTGGTAACTCACAAATCTGTTCAAATAATTCTGAGCCGTGATCGTCGTAAAAATATTTTGCGGGCAAACTCTTAAACTCTTTTGATAATCCTTGGATAACATCTTCACCCTGCCGGATTATCGATGGATTAGAGTCTTCAAGACTGTGCAGATAAGTTGTGAATTTCATGCCCCTTTTTGTTCTTCAAATTTTAGGTACATCCACATTATTTCCTGCTAGAATTTTTGCGTCAATACGGTTTCAAAAAAATTCACATTTCCCCAAAACTAGCGCGGTAATAATCCCAGAAAAATTTAGCAGAAAAATTTTGAAGTTGGACTTCATGGCGATCGCAACTTCTCTGAGATCGGGCCGCGCCGGTTGATTCAGAAAATTAAGACAACTTAATTAATTGTTGGCAGCTTTCTCGCTTTGTTGTTTGAACTTTTCCGGTTCGGTTCGCAAATCCACATAGAGAAAATCGATTCCCTCGTTTTCCAGGATTTCCAGGATAGCTAAGTTCAAGTTTTTCTCCACATCAAAGTAGAGATTTTCATTGTTAACAAAGACGACGATTTTAATCACCCTAGCATTATTTTCAATATTGCTAAACCGAACGATTACTTCTTTTGACAATCCCTCGATTGACTGGGTAGCCTCTTTTATAGTGTCGCAGATTCTTGCGGTTTTCTTCGATGAAATCCCGTCAATTTTTAGCTGTAAATTTATCCCCCATTTCAACTCACTGCCCGGATTTTGTGACCAGTTTTCTACAATTCCCCCAATCATTTTAGAGTTGGGCATTTTCAGGATAGAACCCCACTGATAAACATGAAGCGTCGTCGTTCTAAATCCAATTTTCATAATCTGCACAAAACCGGGAACCCCAACTATCCCTACCCAATCCCCTTCCCGATAAAGGTTATCCGAGTAGACAATAACCGTACAAAACCAGTCATATACAATATCTTTGAGCAGCAAACCCAAAGTAATACCTGCACCTCCGAGTAAACCCACCAACGCCGCCGCCGACTGTCCTAAAAAGATTTCGCTCGCCTTAATTGCAATCACAATAATTGCTGTGGATTGAAAAATCTTCGGCATTAAAGGTCGGAGCAACTCGTCTAGCTCGGTTTCGGTATGTAGGGCAACATTAGCAATAATTTGACCGAAGATAGAAGAGGCTCGGTAGACAACGTAAGCCACAATAAAAACAACAATCAGGTTGAGGGTTCTATTAATGGTTTGGATCAGATTTGGGCCTATTTCCGCCGCCAAAATTTCCTTAACAATCCAAAAGCCAGCAATCAGAATTAACCAACTTAAAGCGGGTTTGATAATCGCAATTAACTCATCATCAAGTGTCGTTTCCGTTTTACTTGTAAAGCGTTCGATCGTTTTAATGACCACTGAAATCAAGAACCGCCTTAAGGTCTGTGTCAGCGTCAAGATAATGATAACTGTAACTATTTTACCGATGGGTATGCCGGAATAGTTGATATTGATATTTGATAGCGAATTCCAAAGAGCTTCCATAGTTGGGTGAATAAAAAAGAATGAAATGTTGATTTGTTATGTCTATGTCTAACTAATAGACTGATTTTGCTGGAGTTCCACTAAGTAGATCTGCTTGGCGACAAATATATTGGATATAGCGCTACTTGAATCGGGAACAGGGAACGGGGAACAGGGAACAGCAGACTATGAAAGGGTTTCAGAATCTAAAAATGTCCTAACCAATTTGCGTAGTGCTATACTGCTCCGGGTGAGGAAGGCTCACGCTGATGTGCCAGTAAGCGAGCAGCCTAGAAAACGGCTCTATGTATTTAACGCTACATAATCATAAGGCAATTTCAGAAAAACGCTGATACCAAAATTCCAAGTTTTTCATCCGCCTTTAGATGGAAAAATCGCTTAAACTTCAGCAAAAATCGACGAAAATCTTATTAAAGCTTGGGTTTACATTGAGTTTTTGTTACTTTTTTCAGTCCCCGAGGCTGATCCACGAAACAGGAAGCCCACACCATAAGCGTGCATCGTTGGTGTTGGGTACTTCACCACCTTCCCGGGATGGAAGCTTACCAATCAACAGTTATCGATCCAGCAAGGGGAGAAAGGTGGTTTTGTACGGAGTCAGAAGCGATCGCATCAGGTTGGCGCAAAGCACCGAGGTAGGCGCAGCAGTCCAACAAGGTTTTGAATCAAGCAAGTATAAAATTCATTAAAGTTAACAAATCCCTGAGATGATGTGATTTTTCTGGGGTTTAGACGCTCAAAACCAGATTTTTCAGGACTTTGACAAACTGCGATCGCCTTCAGTTGCGATTACAGACTCTACTGATTCTGACTATTTTGCCTTTTTTTGTTTATTGTAACTCTTTTTATAAAAAAAATATAGCAAAATAATTAAAAATTAAATATAAAGCGACTACAGTCGATTTGAAGGCATAGAAAGCATTTATAAATTTCAGGAAAGCGATAGCATCGATTTAGACTCCTATTGAGCATTTGAACGGCTTTCTTTTGTGCAAGAGTTAGACAATAATGAGAGCAATCGAGAAAAGAACTTAATCAAACGTCCAGTTCTCAGAAATGCGATATCCGTTTGAACGAATTTGATAAACACTCTTTGAAGGAGAACCCGCGTGAAACTGTCAGTTTACGGTAAAGGTGGAATTGGAAAATCAACAACAAGCTGTAATATTTCTGTTGCGCTTGCCAAACGGGGTAAGAAAGTGTTGCAAATTGGCTGTGATCCCAAACACGACAGCACCTTCACCCTCACAGGTTTTCTGATTCCGACCATTATTGATACCCTGCAAGAAAAGGACTATCATTATGAAGACGTCTGGCCAGAAGATGTGATTTACAAAGGTTATGGGGGTGTGGACTGCGTAGAAGCAGGTGGCCCACCCGCAGGTGCAGGCTGTGGCGGTTATGTTGTTGGTGAAACCGTTAAACTGCTGAAAGAACTCAACGCCTTTGACGAATACGATGTAATTCTGTTTGATGTTCTCGGTGACGTGGTTTGTGGCGGTTTTGCGGCACCCTTGAACTATTCAGATTATTGTATGATTGTTACAGATAACGGCTTTGATGCCTTATTTGCAGCCAACCGGATCGCCGCTTCGGTACGAGAAAAAGCACGGACTCACCCTCTGCGTCTAGCTGGACTGATTGGCAACCGTACCTCCAAACGAGATCTGATTGACAAGTATATTGACTCGGTTCCGATGCCTGTATTAGAAATACTGCCGCTCATTGAAGATATTCGCGTTTCTCGCGTTAAGGGAAAAACCCTATTTGAAATGGCAGAAACCGATCCTTCTCTGAACTATGTTTGCGATTATTACCTGAATATCGCCGATCAAATTCTCTCTCAACCCGAGGGCGTTGTTCCCCAAGATACTCCGGATCGCGAATTATTTTCTTTACTTTCTGATTTTTACCTGAATCCGAGTCAACCCCCTGTGCAAAATAAGGAATTGGAGCTAGACCTTATGATGGTTTAATATGTCTAGCGGCTCAGGATGAGGAATAGAGGTTATGGCTTTCTTCAAAGACTTTACTGCTAATCTCCGAGATAAATGGTTACATTATTACCAAGCCAATCGGGATTGGCTACTGTTGCAAATGCAACTCAGTTCAGTGAAAACTCCAGATGGTGGTCGAAGACCTCCCTCTAGCCTCATCTTAGGAGTAATCAACGCGCTTGATCCAGAAGCATCACAGTTGATGCTCCCCTTTTCAACACTCAACCCTGATCCGGAGAAGTTAGTCGAAGTTTTGGGGTTAAATTTCGATCCCGATATCGCTTTGGGTTCCCCACCCCCAGCCGGACAAACACCCGTACAAGCGGCACCAAGTTATCAACAACCTCCCGTACAATCAGCTCCCGGATATTATCCGCCACCGGAAGTCCAAGTTCCAACTGATTCTCAAACCGCCCCAGAAATTGTTTCTCCCCCTCCGGAAAAGTCCCCATCGAATCTCGGGGGAATGGCTGTCGCAGCCGTAGGTACAGCCGCAGCAATCGGCGCTGGAATGGCGATCGCTGATGCTTGGAATGACACAGAAGCTGTCTCCGACATGGATATGGATACCGAATTCGACTCTGATGAACCTCTCGATTTTGATATGGGAGACGATGAAGAGATCAACCTAGATATGGGGAGTGATGAAGATCTCGGCTTAGATGACGAGATGGATGAAGATCTCGAGTCTGACGAAGATCTCGGTATGGAGATGGACATGGATCTCGACTCCGATACAGATAATGCAACGGATGACGATTTCGGGTTAGACATGGAGACTGATGAAGGACTCGGCTTAGATGACGAGATGGATGTCAGTCTAGAGTCTGATGAAGATCTCGGTATGGAGATGGACATGGATCTCGACTCCGATACCGAATTAGGTTCTGAGGACGATTTTGGGTTGGATTTGGGGACTGATAATGGACTGGGTTTAGAAGAAGAAGTCTCCCTAGACTCGGAGTCGGAGATGGGGGATCTGGGACTCGATGATTTTGGAGAGGAGAATATTCAGATCGATACCTCAGACGATATAGGAGATCTAGATCTCGGGGATTTCGGATCGGATAACGATTTAGACGAGGGTGATTTTTCTTCTGATGACATGGATGATTTGGGACTTGATGATCTCGGAGATGATGAGTTTGGAAGTTTGTCAGACTCCGATGATTTAGATGATCTCAGTCTCGATGAGTTGGGAGAAGTGACTTCGGGTGATGGGGATTTTGATGATCTCGATCTAGAAGGACTCACGGAGTCGGATGAAGATGATGATATTGCTTTATCGGATTTTAAATAATCCCAACGTCTAGATGTAGAGATGCGCTATGATGGCGTGTCTCTAGCAGAAACCCAAAAGAGATTGAAATTAGAATTGGAGATTTTGGATCGAGTTTGTCATTCAAAATCAGGGGAGGGTTTTTGCAAAATTATCCTGAGTTAACCGAGTTAGACAAACGATTAAGTGCTATAGCACTACGCAAATTGGTTAGGACATTTTTAGATTCTGAAACCCTTTCATAGTCTGCTGTTCCCTGTTCCCCGTTCCCTGTTCCCGATTCAAGTAGCGCTATACATGAATCGTTGAATATCTGACTTTTAGACTGACAAAAGATTTCTGCAAAATCGTTAAAAATTAAGAGGATAAATTGATGACTGTTGCTCAAGAACCTGAAGCTTTAACCTTTGAATGTGAAACCGGAAATTATCACACCTTTTGTCCGATTAGTTGTGTGGCGTGGTTGTATCAAAAAATAGAAGATAGTTTCTTCTTAGTTATTGGTACGAAAACCTGCGGTTATTTTCTGCAAAATGCGATGGGAGTAATGATTTTTGCAGAACCTCGTTATGCAATGGCAGAATTAGAAGAAGGGGATATTTCCGCTCAACTGAATGACTATGAAGAATTGAAGCGATTATGCTTACAAATTAAACGCGATCGCAACCCGAGTGTGATTGTTTGGATCGGGACTTGTACCACTGAAATTATTAAAATGGATTTGGAAGGGTTAGCCCCTAAATTAGAAGCAGAAATCGGTATTCCGATTGTTGTGGCTCGCGCAAATGGCTTAGATTATGCCTTTACTCAAGGAGAAGATACGGTACTCGCAGCGATGGCGGCTCGTTGTCCTAATAAAGTGATCGAATCTGAAAAAAATGAACGCAACGCCATTCAAAAACTGCTCAATTTTGGTCAGAAAAAAGAGGAAACTGCTCAAACTGAGTCGGAATATGTTGATCATCCGCCTTTAGTTTTATTTGGTTCTCTCCCTGATCCAGTTGTTACAAACCTAACCCTAGAATTGAAAAAACAAGGAATTAAAGTATCCGGTTGGCTTCCCGCTAAACGTTATACTGAACTTCCCGTTTTAGAAGAAGGATATTATGTTAGTGGTGTTAATCCTTTTCTGTCTCGCACCGCGACAACGTTAATGCGGCGTCGCAAGTGTAAATTAATAGGCGCTCCGTTCCCGATTGGCCCAGATGGAACTCGCGCTTGGATTGAAAAAATTTGCTCTGTATTCGGAATTGAACCTCAAGGTTTAGATGAACGGGAAGCGCAAATTTGGCAAAATCTCGAAGATTATATTCAGCTTATTCGCGGTAAGTCTGTGTTCTTCATGGGAGATAATTTACTCGAAATTTCTCTGGCGCGTTTCCTGATTCGCTGTGGAATGACTTGTCCGGAAATTGGCATTCCTTACATGGATAAACGCTATCAAAAAGCAGAGTTGGATCTGTTAGAAACAACTTGCCATGAAATGGGGGTTGCTGTTCCGAGAATTATTGAAAAACCGGATAATTACAACCAGCTTCAACGCATCCATGAAATTAAACCGGATTTAGTGATTACGGGAATGGCTCATGCGAACCCGTTAGAAGCGCGAGGAATTAATACAAAATGGTCAGTTGAGTTTACCTTTGCTCAAATTCATGGCTTTACCAATGCGCGGGATATTCTAGAGTTAGTTACCCGTCCTCTACGCCGCAATAATAATCTAAAAGATTTGGGTTGGGATAAGTTAGTCAAGGAAGAAGCGCAGATTTAAAGTTTTTAAAAGTTTGTCTCTATGAGTCAAAATTAGGCTTGGTGGGGCGATCAAATGCGATCGCCCTTTCCTTATTAGGGAAGATTAAAAACCCGGTTTCTCAGAGAAACCGGGTTTTTGGGATGTACTTCTGAGATAATTAAACTAAATTTTTAGACGGGGATAAATTTAGGAATTCATAACAATTATTGAGCGTTTTTACTATTAATGTACAGAAACAAGGATAAATTAAACGGGTTGTTAACCGAATTGGAGTTTCCAGTCAACTTAAAGTGCTGTATAATAAATCAGTCTCCTAAATCTCACCTTCTCAATGCGCTCTGTATATTGTAAATTTTAACTGTTTACTGATTTTGCTGCCCATGACTGAGCCACAGGATACTAATACCCCCTCCCCCAATTCTAAAGAGTCCAGCGAATCCACCGAAGGGAAGATGACTGAGGCGGGAAAAAATGTTAGGAAAAATCCCATTGCGGATATTTGGAATAATGCAGCAACAGGAATCGAACAAATTAAAAAGACACTGTTCGGATGGTTGACGGTTCCTGAAGAAGAAATCGCTAAAATTTTAGAACAAGTTCGCGCCGAACTTCCAACAACCGAAGCTTTACTCATTGGGAAACCGCAAGCGGGAAAAAGTTCAATTGTTCGGGGATTAACCGGGGTTTCAGCCGAAATTATCGGACAAGGATTTCGTCCCCATACGCAACATACACAACGTTACGCCTATCCGTCTGAGGATTTACCGTTACTGATTTTTACGGATACGGTTGGTTTAGGGGATGTTAACCAGGAAACTGAGGTTATTATTAAAGAATTAGTCGGTGATTTAAAAGAAGATAATAATCGGGCAAGAGTTTTAATTTGGACTATAAAAATTAATGACTTTGCGACAGATACCCTCAAAACAATTGCGACTCAACTCCGCAAAGAATATCCGAATCTTCCTTGTTTATTAGTGGTGACTTGTCTGCATGAAGTTTATCCATCTGATGTTCAAGATCATCCTGACTATCCCCCAGCGTTTGAGGCTGTAAATCGGGCTTTTGCAGCAATTAAAGACGGGTTTAAAGAGTTGTATGATCGCGCAGTGATGATTGATTTAACCTTAGAAGAAGATGGTTATCATCCGGTATTTTATGGCTTAGAAGCGTTTAGAGATACGTTAGCAGATTTGCTTCCCGAAGCCGAAGCCCGTACTATTAATCAACTCCTCGATGAACAAGCCAGTCAACAACTGGGAAATCTGTATCGAGATGTGGGGCGGCGTTATATTTTGGCGTTTACGGTGATTACAGCGACGGTAGCGGCGGTTCCCCTTCCCTTTGCCACGATGCCTGTTTTAACGACGTTACAAGTGTCGATGGTGGGGTTGTTGGGGCAGCTTTACGGGCAAACCCTTAATCCTTCTCAGGCGGGGGGCGTTGTCAGTGCGATCGCAGGCGGTTTTCTCGCCCAAGCCGTCGGGCGGGAGTTAGTTAAATTTATACCCGGTTTTGGCAGTATTATTTCAGCATCTTGGGCAGCGGCTTATACTTGGGCGTTGGGTGAAGGGGCTTGTGTTTATTTTGGGGATTTAATGGGTGGAAAAAAACCCGATCCGCAGAAAATTCAGTCTGTGATGAATGAGGCGTTTAAGGAAGCAAAAGAACGGTTTAAAGGGATTCAGCGTTAACAGTATTTGTTATGAATTTTAGCCAGTCTCATCTTGAACTTTCACCCGAAGAATGAGGAAGGATCGACAGTCCAATCTTCTAGAGGTAAATTAGGAACTTTACTAAAATCTTTTTGATTGCGTGTAACAACAATTGCTTGATTTGCAATGGCAATAGCAGCAATTTTTAAATCTTGTGTTCCAACTAAAAGCTTCTGTTGACGCAAATTTTGAAGCAAATCTTGATAACAGTCGTATGCAGCCTCGTCAAAATCTAGTAACTGCACATTACAGAAGTAAGCAAGAGTTGAGCGCAAATTTTGATAGGCAATTGCTAACCGCTCAGGTTTTTGATTGACTTTGCTGATAACTGCTAACCTTCCTCGAAGTTGTTCTTCTAATGTAACTATCGTAACGAATAGATTAGAAGTATCTATTTCTCTAACTTTTTGTACAATTTGGGGATGATTGCGTTGGAAAAGAGTAACATGATCGGTATCCAAAATATATCGGCTCACACTAACTATTTTTCCTCCGAATTTCCTTCATCGGTATTAATTTCTGCATCCAGTTCTCGTCTATAGGCAGCCATCTCTTCTACAAACTCATCAAATAAAGGATCATCTTTAAACATACCCGCAAATTTAACCCAAGGGTTAGACTGTTCAACTTTCTGTTGATAGATTATCATCGGCAAGCAACACAGCCTGAGTGTAAGCCACCACAAATAAGACATTAAAGGACTTAAGAAACCATCATCATTAATTAGACCATGAGCCATGCGATTTCGCAAGTTACTACCTGAATGTTCAACCAGTAAACCTTTGAGATCAAATAGAGTATCTTCATCAAAAATAGAAGCAGTCTCAGGGTAGTAAAGAGTTGTATTCAAGTTATGCTCGTTTTGAATTCCTTGATCATCATAACTAGAGGGTAATACGCCTTTTTTCCAAAGTAGATAACGTATAGAATTCTCAATTTGAGGGATGAGAATATGGGTAGAGGTGAAAAAATCTCCAGTTAGTCCAGCGTATAAACCTTTAGCAAACAAATATTGTCGATCAGGTGGTACAAAAGGACTATTAGCAACAATGGGAAGTAAATCTTTGACTTGGATAGGGTGTTCTAAATTGATTTGATCTCTTGCAGGTTCAATCAATACTCGGGCTTGGATACTTTGATAGTAGGCTGCATTGGTATACATTTCAAATTTAGTTTCTTCTTCAGTCTTTCCAGATTGTCTGGCAACAACTTTACCCATTTCATTGTGCTTCACTTTTGAAATCAAGGAAAATAGAGGAGCATCTTTAGCGATTTGATCCGCTTGTTGTCGAAGCTGAGAGACTTTAGGAGGAGTTGCTAATAATGCTAAGGCAAAAAGAGCATCCTGCAATTTCTTGCCTCTAACACTTGCCCGAACTTTCTCTACTTCTTTGCTAAAATCAATCCGCTCTGATTGGATTGTAACTAACTCTTTCATAGATTTCTGTTGATACTGAAGTAGAAGTTTGTGTACTTCATCAACTCTTTTTTTCTCTTGTTCTTTTTCTTCCTTTGTGCCGGGAATTTTTCTAAATGCCTCAATAGCTCTCTCTAGAAAATTTGATGCTGCTAAATAAGGAGTCGGGGAATTTTTAACAGCATTCTCGGCTTCCTTAATATAAATTTCAGCAGCGAGTCTTAAAGCTACACGTTCTTTGTCTTTATCTTTCTCAAGGTGATGCCATTTGGCTTTGATTTCCCAGTAGTCCCTAGCTGTAATCCAATCACCAACTGATTCAGCAACCGTAGCCGCTTTTTCAGCGAGATTTGCATATTTTCTGGAGTCAACGAGTCGGTATTCTTGCAAGAGTTCCATCAGTCTTGCTGACAACCAACGCGGATCTTCTCCGTTGTAGCGTTCAAGAACTGTCTCTATATGTTGAACTACTGTTTCGACTTGATAATTAATTTTTCTGGCTAATCTAAATGCTCTCTCTATTCTTGTAAAGCACCTAACCCACCTCGCAGAATTTTCTAACTCTATAGCTGACTGTATATAAGCAGGAACCGCTAGTTGAGCCATTTGATAGTTGCGTCGTTTACACCAGAGAATATCTGTAACTCGTGCTTGCAGTTCAGGATCGGTAATTTCCGTAGCAATTTCAGCAAGAAAGTCTAAATATTCATCTAGAAGGTTCTCGAAGATTTTAGCAAAATGTTCCTCATTTGACTCTGAATTAATTTCTGCGAAAGTGATACTTCCTAAGATAAAAAATAAAACTTTTTCCCGAATATTTCCTGCTTCTTCTGCTTCTTTTGCTTTTATCAAGAATCCTTGACTGTAAGCAAAACACTCCTTTTTTTCACTAGCATTAATCACTTCCTGCCAGGAAGAATTGATAAAATCATTTTTAGTCAGAGGGGGGTTCACGGATAACATTGAATTTTTCTGAGTGGATTCACCTTTAGTCATTTTCTCTCACCAGTTCAGCTAGAATATTTCTATATATCTAGCAAGTATAGCATTTTTGGCTCGGTTGGGGTTATTACTCCAATAACCAACCAAATACTTCTTCAATAGTAAGCTGTATCTGATTAGCAAATGAAGGAACAGGTAACGCAATCTCTGACTGATCATATACCTCGATTTTTTGCTCAGGTAGATAAACAAATACAGTTTTTTCGTCCGGATCAATTAACCAACCCATTTGAGTTTTATATTTCAAACAATGAAGAATATTTTTTGTGACTTTTGTCTGACTTTGATCCGGTGATAATATTTCTATGACCCAATCTGGTGCATTTTGAAAAGAGTTCGCAATTTCCCCTTTTTGATCACGAGGAATTCGATTCCAAACAAAAACTGAGAGATCAGGAACTATTGAACGTCCGCCAAATGTACAGCGTAATTCAGGAAATGCACGCCCAATTTTTTGAGGTTTAAGAACTGCATTAATTGCTGTTACCAGTTCACCTTGAATAGTGCTGTGTTTTCCTTGTGGCATTGGCTTCTGAATAATTTGACCCTCAATATACTCGTTTGCTGGCTTCGTTTCTGGTAGTTTTAGAAACTCATCCAGTGTAATAACTTTAGAAGGTGATTGTACCATTTTATTAAGTCTCAGTTAATAAGATCTGCTTTCAATACTAATGATAATCTAAGTCATAAAACACTTGCAACAATCCAGAATCATAGGTTTTAACTTGGTTAAACTGGAGTTTTTTTTCAAGTTCTGTATCTTTAACAATCAGAGGAATACCATCACCGAGTATTATCGGATGAATGGCGAGAATGAGTTCATCGAGAAAGTTGTTTTTAATAAAAAATCGAATAAGTTCCCCACCACCAACGAGCCAAATATCATCACCATCAGCTTGACGGAGATTGTGAATAAAGTTCTCTAAATCACTTCCGACAAATTCAACATTTTCGTCTTTTTGACCCTGTAACGTTTGAGAAAAGACAAAACCCTTCTTTTCTTTGTATGGATATTCTCCAAACCCTTGAATTTGTTCATAGGTTTTACGACCCATTAATACGGTATCAATCTCTGAAATAAATTCTGTATAACCGTAATCTGCATCAGTAAATAACCAATCAATATCGCCTGATGTTCTAGCAATATAGCCATCCAAACTCGATGCAATAAATAATCGTATTTTTCGCATATTTAATAGGTAGAATTGAACATAGAAACTGCTAACTTTAAGGGGTTGAAATTATCCAAGTAGGTGTTCAAAAATGAACGAATAGAAAACCGTGAGTTCGTTGTTGCGCTTTAGCGCACTAGATTTCGGGCTGAAGCCCAACAACAGCCCAACAACAGCCCAACAACAAACTTTTTAAAATTTAACGATAATTATACCAACCTACTTAGCTTTTCGTAAAGCCTCAAGATCTGAACCACAAATTGCTTTAACATTACGGGTTATTTTATCAATTTCCCAATCCCACCAGCGAATTTCTAACAATTCTTGAATGATTGACTCCTCAAACCGTTTTCTAATTTCTTTAGCGGGATTTCCGCCAATAACAGTATAGGGTTCAACGTGGCGAGTGACAACAGATAAACTGGCAATAATCGCACCATCACCGACATGAACACCAGGCATAATTGTCGCACCATAACCTATCCAAACATCATTACCAATAATTGTATCGCCTTTATTCGGCCAAGAATCTGGCATTGCAACTTCCCAACCTGATCCAAAAATAGGAAAGGGATAATTGGTAAACCAATCTGTGCGGTGATTTCCTCCGTTCATAATAAATTTGACATCAGAAGCAATCGAACAAAATTTACCGAGAATCAGTTTATCGCCTTCAAAATCAAAGTGATAAAGAACATTGCGTTCAAAGTTTTCAGGGTTCTCAAAGTCATCATAATAAGTATAATCCCCAACAATAATATTGGGATTTTTGATGATATTCTTTAAATAGACCAGTCGAGTTTGATCGGGAAGTGGGTATTTTTTTTCGGGAGAAGGACCGTTACTCATCAGTTGTTCCGTAAAATTTGAAAGGTGAATCGTTCTATTGATCTGACTTTAGATTTAACCTATTTAGATAATAAACCATTGACGTATGACTCGCTATATTTTTAACCGAACTCATCCGGCGAACCCCGGAGAGAACCAAGGAGACAAGCGATCACATCATCCAAGAAATCCCTTTTTTTTGCAGATTAAGTCACTTACGCTCAGAAAGTTTTGACAAATTTTCATTAACTTGCGATCACTCTATCGGAAGAGATTTTACTGATTTTGTTAACTTGACTACCAATAATTAAAATCCGTAAAATTTTAAATCTCCCTCATCCGAAGGATACCAAAGCAAACCGTTAAGACTTAAATTAGAGATGTTAAGAAGCGTAAGTAACAATCATTATGAAAGCATTAAAAATTAAATTACCCAAAGCTTTACTCGCAACTATCGTCAGCTTAGGAGGTTTAGCGACTGTTTCTGCTTTCGGTAATATTAATAGAGCCGTTGCCAATGAATATACTGGTGAGAATAATCAAATAAGCCAGCAGATGAACTCACCCCAACAAAATCCGGGAATGCGTGACAATCAAATGCAACAAAATCCGGGAATGCGTGACAATCAAATGCAACAAAATCCGGGAATGCGTGACAATCAAATGCAGCAAAATCCGGGAATGCGTGACAATCAAATGCAGCAAAATCAACAAGGAAGTTCTTCTGGAAATGAAAGCATTGTTGGTGCAATGTCCGAGACGGGATCTTTTAATACACTCGCCCAAGCTGTTGAAGCAGCCGGTTTAGCAGATACTTGGGAAAATGAAGGTCAATACACTGTATTTGCACCTACTGATCAAGCTTTTGAAGCGTTACCTCCCGGAACTTTAGAAGCATTATTACGTCCAGAAAACCAAGACACATTGCGTCGAATTTTAGAATATCACGTTGTTTTAGGTGAAGCAGACTCCAGCACGATTAGTTCAGGGTTCTTTAAAACAGCCGAAGGAAGTGGAGTAAATATTGATGTCGCAAGCGGTATGGTTCAAGTCGAAGGTGCTAATGTTACACAGCCTGATATTCAAGCAAGTAATGGCGTAGTTCATGCTATCGATCAAGTGATTCTACCGCCTGATATTTCAGCCGAACAGTTGCAACAATTAACGATAGCTCAATAAATATTTTGAGGGTTGACTATATGGGTAGTTCTGATGAGCTACCCCGTTTTTAAACTCTCTAGTTTATAGCAAAAATCTGGGTTAATTAAGAGAGTTGTTTGATTCTTTTAATTCAAAACATACTTGCTCAAAACTGAATAAACTTCATTGATATTCACTGAGCGATTAAACTCTTTTGAAATTGGAATTGATTCACTTCCGACCCAAATTTTTAACTCAGCATCTAGATCAAAATGACCTGCACTTTCTTTAGAAAATTTAGTAATTTTTGAGTAGGGAATGGAGAGAAATTCTATCTTTTTCCCGGTTACACCTTGTTTATCAACCAGAATTAAACGTTTGTTGGTAAAGACAAACAAATCACGAATCAGTTGATAAGCCTTTTCGATTCTTTCTCCCTCGACCAAGACTTCACTAAACAGTTTATCAAGTCTAGCGGCATCTGCTTTGACTTCAGAGGCATTTCCGAGAAGACCACTAATTAATCCCATATTATTATCCTTCTGCTTGTCTAACAAGTGTTGAGGTTATGATGTCTAACAAAAAACGGTTAGTTGCATCTATCTCTATGTTAGCAAATGCTTTTCAAAACGGAGTGAATGTAAGTTTTTATACCCCAAAAATAAGTTTTATTTTTTTGCGGAATTGACCGGATCGGAGTTGAAATAAATTGAAGAGGCGTAAGTTGTATCTTGAATTAAGTTGTCTTTCCCCATCCTCAAGATTAAAAACCCGGTTTCTCAATAGAAACAGGGTTTTTGGGATGTACCTCCGAAGCAACGCCGCTATATATTTTGAATTAAGTTGTCTTTCCCCATCCTCAATAAATTACAGGGTTTTAAATTACTTCGTTTGAAAAATATTCTGCACCATTTTTTTATCAACGCTAGCTGCGGCTTTGTCGAGTTCTTCAACTTCACCGGAGTCGAGTTTCCAACCCAACGCCCCAATATTTTGTTTGGCTTGTTCGGGATTTTTAGCCCCAGGAATGGGAATAGTTCCCTTACAAATACACCAATTAATTGCGACTTGTGACATCGTTTTATTTCGAGATTCGGAAATCTCTTTTAAACAAGATAAAAGGGGTTTAACTCCTGGTAAAATTTGACGAAAAACTAAACTGCGAATTCCTTTGGGGAAAGGGCCGTTTTCTGCATATTTTCCGGTTAATATTCCCAAAGCGAGGGGACTGTAAGCAATGATTTTAATTCCGAGTTCATCACAAACGTCTTTTAAGCCTAATTCTGTTATCGGATAAGTAGAGAGGAGGGAATATTGTACTTGTAAAGTGGTAATGGTAACACCACGTTCTTGAAATTTTTGATACACTTTATTCAGTCGTTTAGAACCATAATTTGATAAACCGACTCCTTTGACTTCTCCTTGTTCATAAAGGTCAGCTAAACCATCTAATAGCGGCCATTCTTGCCAAGGAAAATAGTTCGCCGTTGACCAGTGCATCTGCACTAAATCTACCTTTCTTCCTAACCGTTTGGCTGAGGCTTTACAAGCGGAAATCATTGCATTTCGCGTTAATCGACCGGGGTAAGCGGCTAGTTTTGTGGCGATACAAATTTGATCGGAATTTAAACCGGAATATTGACTTGAAAATTGTCCTAAAAGACTCTCGCTACGTCCGTTTAATTTCCCGGTTCCGTAGGAATCTCCCGTATCAAATAAAGTCACTCCATTGCTAACACATAAGTTAAAAACCTCTTGGAGTTGCTGATCCATACTTTCATCATAACCCCAAAGCAGTCGGTTTCCCCAAGCCCATGTTCCACAACCCATTTCGGGTAGAGAAAGTGTTTGATTCGTTTGCATTTTAACTCGATGTAGATGTCTTTATAACAGTGTATAATTAATTGGTTCATCCGTAAAATTTTACAAGATTAACCACACAGCCAAACCCCAAAACGGAATAAATCTTAACCATCGCTTTTGACTCTCAACAGGTTCAATACTTCCCATCAGTATGATTTGAAAGATATAAAATAAAACCACATCAACACAAAAGGCTATCGTGACGCGATTACTCATAAAATTCTGCACAAAAAATTCACTTCTCGCAGCAATATCTCCAAATTCAGGACGACCGACAACAGCCCAAACCAGAGAAATAGTCCCGACTATTAAGCCGATAAAACCAAATATTTTAGCTAATAAACCCTTGGTTGGTTTGTCTTCGGTTTCCCCATTGGGAACGGTAAACCACCAAGCCATATAAGGAAGTAAGAAAGTATTAGTCAGGAACATTGCCAAACTCCAAATAATAATTTTCGGGAGTTCTCGTCCTTTAGAATCAAGCAGTAATAAAGGCAAAAACATAAAAATCCAAGCTTCCGCAAAGTTAAATAAACTCTCGATCCAAGGATGAATAATTGGGGCTTGCATAGATTCAATGCCCACCGCATTTAAAAAGGGTAAAATAAAGAAGAAATTAATCGATTCGTTGACAATTTCCTTTAAAGTTTCCGGTTGAACCGCCCAAAGAGGTTCGCCGGGAAGGAGTTGTTGGGGCGGAGAAAGGAGTAAAATATAAATGTAGATAACTGATAGTAGCCCAAAGAATGCAGCAATTAAACGTTGAGACTGTAATGAGTTGGAAAACCTTGACTGTGCCATTGAGTCACCTAATTTGACTATAATAAATTTTAAACGATTCGCTCTAAAAATGAACTATTATTCACAACGCCGAGATGTTTTCTCTCCCGCCTATCTTAACTCTCTACGGGGAGAAATCCTAGCTTGTCCCTATCTCGCCATCAACAACCTTAATCGTGATTTTATCGATACAAAAGGCTTTTCTGTGGTGTTTAAACGCTCGAAACAGGCGGAAGTTGAACGGCGTTTTCCTTTTTTTAAAAGCTATCTAGAACAGGCGTTACAACCTTCTTGTAATGCGTTTTATCTTAACCCTCTGGTGTTAAAAGCCGGTTCGCGAGTTGATCCGCATATTGATCGCTCTTTACGCTCTTATTGTAAAACCGTTGAACCTCCTGTCGTTGTCAGTGTTTTGTATGTTCAAGTTCCGGTTAATTTAGAAGGGGGAGAACTGGTTTTACGTTCGGATAAAAAACAAGTGGGACAGGTTAAACCTCAAGTTAATACTTTACTCTTTTTTCAGGGAAATCTTACCCATTCTGTTAATGCAGTTAGAACGACTGGAACCCGTTTAAGTTTGGTTTGTGAGCAGTATAATTTGAGTGAAATTGAATTGCAAGAGATTCCAGATTTTACGATAGAATCAAGAGCAGCAAAGACCAAACGGAAGTAATTTAGAGGTTGAGTTGATTTAGCGATCGCGCTTAAAGATTAACGATTCCGCTCAACCGACGGCGTAAAATTCCTTTTAGGAGTTCTATCTTTGGAGGAGCAACTTTTGGTAAAAGTATATCGGTAAAAGTATTGTTTCCTTCAAAGTTTATACCCGCATCACCTTGTTTATTCATTTTAACTGCTATTCTCTGACTGCCATCCAAATTATTGACAACATAATCCATCACAATTAAGCTAATATTTCGTTGAGGATTATCAGACAGGCTATCTGTTTTAAATCGTGTTGTT
Source organism: Limnoraphis robusta BA-68 BA1 (assembly GCF_034932365.1). Lineage (NCBI taxonomy): Bacteria > Bacillati > Cyanobacteriota > Cyanophyceae > Oscillatoriales > Sirenicapillariaceae > Limnoraphis > Limnoraphis robusta. The sequence goes on from NZ_JAYGHR010000008.1 coordinate 86,743, forward strand.
AGCTCTATATTCTGCAACAGGGAATCTTGAATAATCCAAATAGATTTTCCACCCCATTGATAAGCCAAAGCAGTTTTTGCGAATAATTGAGTAACCATTCGTCCCCAAACTTGTCGTTTGTTGATTCCCGGACTATTATGGTCAGAAGTAAGAATTGCATTGCGAAAAGCACTTCTGATATCTGTTTGACTGCCTGTATTTGATCCGCTCGTACTTGCTGTCATTATTTCAAAAATAAACAGATTAGACAAGTCTGGAAGGGGAATGGATACATCAGCAAACTTGCGTTGACCTCTTGGATAGTAACCATTATCTTTTGCCAATCTAACAAGGTTTTTTAGATCTCCATCTGTTGAATCTAACAAATCATTACTGCCATCTAAAAATTGTTGCAGAGAAGTTTCAACTAATGGAGCCGCTATATAATCAAAATGGTAATTGATCTGAGCATTATTAACCTGATGATTTAATACAACTTCCGACCATATACCTATATTTACTCGCCGAGGTAAACCCGCACTTACTAACAAATTATGCTCGTGTGATTGCAAGGCAAAATTGATCTGAGGTATTTCTAAACTATCTGATTTTGCAGCAAATAGTCTTCGGGGACATACAACCCAAATCTCTTCTTCGGTTTGGATTGAACAAACACCAGGAATGACTTCAGAAATTCCCGAATTGAAGTAACGAGTCAAAGGTTCTTGTACTGTTAACTTAATTTTAGTTTGGTAGCGATTTCCTCCACCATCGCAGATTGCTTCCATGAACGGACATTTCCTGGAACGACGTATTTCTTCTACCTCATCAGTCCGAATATTGACTGGAAAACCAAAAAGTTCAAAAATTTTAGGCATATAATATTGTTTATTCTATCAAAACTTATGCTAAATGCGAATAAATTCTTTTGCTAAAGACTGAGATTTAAGTTGGGGTTGCGTTAATATTTTGCTAAGTTCTTCTGCGATTATTCGTGCAACAGGTGGCGGTACGGAGTTGGCAATTTGGCGATGTTGATCTAGGTATCGAACTCGCCCGGAACGTCCTCGAACAGGGCCTTTCAATAAATAATTGTCTGGATAACCATGAATTCGCATATACTCTCGTGGAGTAAGATATCTGTCTTCTATGGGATGAAAAAAGATCTCTCCACATCTCAAAGTTAGTGAAGGTTTGGAAAAAGAAAGTCGGCGGAATTTAGTTGTATCTTTTTTGGTCAATCTACACCTCTGTGTTTCCGGAAGATGTAGCTCTTTTGCTAAATACGAGCCTTCAGGAACCCCATGAATACGCTGTCGATCTCCGGGGGGAGTAATATCTACATGACTATCTTTTGGAAAAATTTTAATATTTTTTGAAGGTTGATTTAATCCGTCGATCATTTCTCCCACTGTCCGATAATATTGAAGAGGAAATAAAGACAATTGTTGCGCGGGTTTAGCATGAGTTGTGGGGGGGAAATCAAAATCATTTTCTAATTCTGTGGCAACGATGAAAACTCTTTCTCGCAATTGTGCAACACCGTAGTCTGCCGCATTGATAATAGTCATTTTTGCCTGATAACCCAGTTCTTTTAACTGATTAATTAGTCGTTCATAAACACCGCCCGCTTTTCCCTGCTGGTCTGCGGCTGTCAAAATACCTTTTACCTGTTCAATCATTATAGACCTGGGTTTAAAAACAGCAGCAAATCTTACAAACTCGAATAATAATAAGCCTCTCTCGTCACTCAAGGAACCTCGTTTTCCTGCTTGAGAAAAACTTTGGCAGGGACTACCTCCAAATAAAAGATCGAGTTCACCAGGTTTTAAATTAAGATCTTCGATCAAATGAGACGGTTCAATCTCTCTGATATCCCTTTCTATAACCTGAGAAAGCAACTTTTCTCGCGATACAGCATCTCGCAATGTTTCACAGCAATAGGGATCTATTTCAATACAGGCTAAGATATCAAAACCCGCTTGCCTAATTCCAATATCCATCCCACCCGCGCCCGAAAATAGAGATAAAGCTGATAACATAGGTGCTGAAGTCATCTTGACAGAATTATAGAGTAGATTAACATAAATATAACTGATTATTGCTATCGCAAGCCATAGTAAATTTTACTGTAGCTGCGTAAGTCCTGCAACTCTATACTCATCTAATTAAAGTAAGAAAATAATCTTGAAGTTAAATCACATTCTTTTTAGATACCTGCTTAATTACCTTTTGCTATAGACTGGGTTAACAGTTGCTAACCCAATCTTTTGTTTTAAGCCGAAGTCGTTTCGGGAGAAGCAGGTTTTTGAATATCTTCTTCTATTGCTTCTAACGTTTGAATCACTAACCGTTTGGCTTGCAATTTCCAGCCAATTTGTTGAATTTTTATCGCTGCATAACCCCCGAAAACAGTAGCAATTAAATCCAACGGTTGCATAAAAGAAATCCCAAATAACAAACCTAGTCCAGCAATTCCCCAAAAGGGCAATGCAACAGTTTGGCGCTGTTCTTCAATTAACTTACTCATCCAATCAGTTGGCATTTCTTCTAACAGCGCAGCTTTCACTTTTTGTTGTTCTGCCAGGGAAACAGATATCCCTATTTTGCGGCGCAATCGTTGAATTTTACGGGCATCTGTGCTATACTGAGTTAATTCATCTTCAGCCATTAATACCAGACGTTCTAACTGTCCCATTTTTAAATTCCTATTCTTTTATTGCTCATTTTGTCCAGAAAAAAAGGGGTGAGAATCCACCCACCCCACCGAAAATTTAACCTTTTTTCAACAGAGATGAAACCCGATTTTTCAGGGATGCGATCGCAGTTTGTAAACCATTAGATCGAGATTGAGGCGGAACCGCGACTTGGATGGGTTCATCTTTAAATTCTTTGAGACGATAGCCAAATTCGAGTTGATTTTGGTGTTTCCGCAAACGGGGGAAGAGTCGAAACGCCCCTTGTAGCAAGTCTTCCTGACTCCCAAAAATCGCTTGATTGATCTGAGCTGAACTTTTTACCGCCACTACACCAACCGGATACCAGTTCTTTTGTCCCTGAACCCGGATATAAATCTCATAATCAGGGGTGCCGTCAGACTTCATTTTCTCATATTCCTTCGCCGCTTTGCTGCGTTCAACGGCGCGTTTGGAGGGTTTGGCTGGGGGCTGAGTTTTTGCGAATCCTTGTTTTGTCGTCATGGTTGTTAAACGTTAAATGTTATACTTAATAAAAGTTTACAACCTTTTCAGAAATTTGTCTCCCCTCGCCTCAAGCTTGAAACTGAGACAACAGCCAAGTGCTGACTTTACCGTGATTCATTTGGCGACTGCGGCGTAACGCTTCTTCTAACAGTGCTATTTCTAAACCTGCGAAAACTTGAGACTGTTCAATTCTATAACTTCCTCGGTTCTCAATTTTAAAGGCAAGAATTTGAGCAGCTTTAACATCAATAATCCAATATTCTCCGACTCCCAAAGATTCATAAAGTAAACGTTTTTCTCCTTTATCATCAGATAGGGAAGAATAGGCAACTTCTATCACCAAATCCGGCGCAGGATAGGTATTCAAATCAATAATTGTTGCTTCCCAAGGCACAATTTCTGCTTTTGAACCCATATAAAAAGAAACATCCGGTTGTGCTTCATCATAGCCAACTTTGCGATAAGTGCAGTTATCGTGAACATCCAAGTCTAAACCTCGAAGACTTGCATATAAATAGAGAAAGCCAATAACTGCTGCATGATCGCGAGAATGGGGATTTCCAAGGGGAGACATTTCTAACCTCATACGTCCATTAAAATAATAACCTCTGGCTTGTTCATAAGCCGGATTTTCTATAGCGAAAAGGTATTCTTCCCAAGTGGCTTTAATCCAAGTATCGATCAAAACTTGAGTTTTTAACTGAGTCATAACTGCACCATTGCAAGGCATCAATTCTATTATAACTGATGATTAATAATTTGGTAAAACAAAGTAGAGATGTTCGGGGCATCTCTACTCTTTAAACAGCTCAAATTGCTAAACGCTGTTTTAGAAAATTAGCTTTCTTTTACCCTATAATCTGTTGCTAATTTCTTCTCTTAGCGAGAACGAATATTTTTTTCTTTCACCCATTCATCCTCATCCGAATCATACCCAACATAATGCACAAAATATTGATTCTTCTCTTTTTTGATTCGGATCTCTTTAATGGTGGCTTCATACCATTCGCCTTCGTCTTTATCCCAAACTTCTACAGTTTCACCGACGGAAAAACGACTGGTGATAACCGTTTCTGTGGGAGAAAAACTCGGAGTAAAATTACCCGAAGCTGCGGGAAGTTCGGCTTGAACAGAAGCATAAGCATCGAGAATCAGTTTACGGGTTACGGTTTGAATTCCGGTATGTTCATAATAGTTGGTGGTTTGATCAAGAAAGGCTGCTACAAAGTCTAAGTTATCATCAGCAATTTGGATAAAACTTCCCACCTGATTGAGAACAGACTGAGGCGTTACCCCGGTTTTTTGGACTAAATTATTCATCCAGCCTTGTATGGAGTTAAATCCTTGTTTGATAAACCCAAATTTGTCGGAAGCATTGTTACCGGGAATGGCACCACTCACGGAATTGAAGACTTGATTTTGGGCGATAACGCTACTATCTGCACCATCAATCATCCCGTGAATTTTACCAATAAAATCGGGGCCTAACGGTAAAATAGCATCAATACAAACCAATGAAACCATCCGCATTAACGCCGCATCTTGATAGTTATTGGCTAACGCCGTTGCAAACACTTGGGGGTTCGGTTGGGGAATGCCATTTAACTTACAAAACGCGATAATTTCAACGGTAATTTTGAGCAATAAATCAATGGTTTGTGTTAAATCAGCTTTCGGGGTAAAATTGCTTAAAAAGGAAAGAAAGCTAATTTTTTCACCAATTTTATTCGCCAAAGCTGCCGTCGCCATGATCGTATCGGCTGTATCGATAGTTTGATAAAGTTTAATCGCCGTTTGATAACCTTTTTGTGGATCATGATATAATGCAACAGCGCGATCGCGAATTCTCTGAATTTGCTGAGAATTAGTTTCTCCAGTAATGCTCCGAATACTATTATCAAACCCGACTAAATTATTCCACTCACCCGGCATGATATAATCAAGTGCTTTTAAAACTTTTACCGTAATATTATCGGTGGGAAGTTCGTCAACTAACTGAATAATTGATTTATCCATGAGTTATTCCTCAAAGTAAAAAACTTTTTCTAGACAGTCTTAAACAACAGTTACAATGGTGAGACGATGAATACAAACTTTCATCAGCCGTCAGTCAATGTTGAGCCAAGAAGTGTTGAATCGAGAAAAAATACCGATCAAAAAACCAAACAATCAACTGCACTCCAATAATATTCTATTCTACAATACATCTTAAAGGAACAGTTGTGCTGAATCGTCAATTTTGTTTAAACTATGACAACATCCAATCTATCTTATCATTAAGGACGCCAATCCCTCAAACGATTAACCTTTAATCTGACTGATCTAAAAGCAACAAAAATCCTGTAAAATAATACCCTGTCTGTTGTTCGCACTCGCTTAACTCCATGCACTGCAACTACCTCGAACGCATTCTCACCGCCCGTGTTTATGATGTCGCTCAAGAAACGCCGTTAGAACCCGCTCCCAACCTCTCTAAACGACTGAACAATAAACTCCTCCTCAAACGGGAAGATATGCAGTCCGTTTTCTCCTTTAAATTGCGGGGTGCTTACAACAAAATGGCACAACTTCCCCCGGATTTACTCGCCGTTGGGGTAATCGCTGCATCGGCTGGAAATCACGCTCAAGGTGTTGCTTTGGCGGCGAATTATTTAGGAACAAAAGCGATTATTGTCATGCCTGTCACCACTCCCCAAGTAAAAATTGATGCCGTTAAAACCAGAGGTTGCGAGGTGGTATTACACGGAGAAACCTTTGATGAAGCTTATACATATGCTCGTCAATTAGAAATAGAAAAAGGCTTAACTTTTATTCATCCGTTTAATGACCCGGATGTGATTGCTGGACAGGGTACAATTGGCATGGAAATCTTGCGACAATATCAACAACCGATTCATGCAATTTTTGTTGCAATTGGCGGTGGTGGATTAATTTCAGGAATTGCGGCTTATGTCAAACGCTTGCGTCCAGAAATTAAAATAATCGGCGTTGAACCTGTTGATGCGGATGCCATGTCGCAGTCACTTAAAGCCGGACATCGCGTTAAATTATCGCAAGTCGGACTGTTTGCAGATGGCGTTGCGGTGCGCGAAGTTGGAGATGAAACGTTTCGCCTTTGTCAACAATATGTAGATGAAATTATATTAGTCGGAACCGATGATACTTGTGCAGCAATTAAAGATGTTTTTGAAGATACTCGTTCGATTTTAGAACCGGCTGGAGCCTTAGCAATTGCGGGAGCAAAAGCATATGTTGAACGAGAACAAATTCAAGACAAAACATTAGTTGCTGTGGCTTGTGGTGCGAATATGAATTTTGACCGTTTGCGCTTTGTTGCCGAACGTGCTGAACTCGGAGAACGTCGAGAAGCCATTTTTGCGGTGACAATTCCTGAGAAACCTGGAAGTCTTCGCCAGTTTTGTGACTGTTTAGGAAAACGCAATTTAACCGAATTTAACTATCGAATTGCGGAGGAAAAAGAAGCACATATTTTCGTCGGAGTTCAAATTGTAAACCGTGCTGATGCCATGCAATTAATCGAAACATTTGAAGCACAAGGTTTGAAAACTTTAGACTTAACCGATAACGAACTGGTAAAATTACATCTGCGCCACATGGTCGGTGGACGTTCTCCTTTAGCTCACCATGAATTATTGTATCGCTTTGAATTTCCCGAACGTCCCGGCGCATTAATGAAGTTTGTCGCTTCCATGAGTCCCAACTGGAATATTAGCCTCTTTCACTACCGAAATAATGGTTCAGACTACGGCCGAATTGTAGTCGGAATGCAAGTTCCTCCTCAAGAAATGGAACAATGGCAAGCCTTTCTTGATACTCTAGGTTATCGCTATTGGGATGAAAATCAAAATCCCGCTTATCAACTCTTTTTGGGATAATTCTATTACAAAATTATGAGCGTATTATGACTGATAACACTACTCTAGAAGCCTATATTCCTTATCGTCGCAGCGATATTATCGAACTTTGTATTAAAGATGGCAAGTTAAACTCTGAGGAGACTGAAACCTTTAAAGAGTTTTGCCAAATTATCTCGGCGTTTTATCACTTTCGTTTTCATCAAACCCTAGAAATTATCAAAGATAACTATGCCGTTTTTAACCCCAATGCTGATATTGAACCCTTAGAAGAACCCAGTTTAGATCAATATAGCAAAATGCAGTCCAAAGTGATTGAGGCGTTTAACCATATTTTAGAACGAGCGAATTATGTTCGCTTGTCAAAATCAATCGTTCATCAAGCGTTAGGAAAAAAGTCTTTGATTAACTTGCACACTTCTGTTGATTTTAATGACTTTGAGGAATTTATCTGCTATTATCGGGGTGATACCACGACAACAATTAAAGTGAAAAAGTTCTTCTTTTGGGAGAAAGAAAAAACGATTGAGGTTTTTGAACGAATTGTTTTACTACTTAAATTCAAAGGAAAAGGATATTTTCGCCGCAAAGAGTCCAATTCAAAAGCATTAGATGAACTCAAATTTACACCCGGCAAAATGTATGTCTATTTTTATAAAAATATTCCCAAGTTCGATCTTGACTTATTGTTTCCAAATCTGAAAACCAGTATGACTTGGAAAGATCGGTTATTGTTTGGAATTCCGGCAATTGGAGCGGCAATTCCTCTAATCTTAAAAACTTTACCCAATATTTTATTACTGATTGCTGCAATATTACTGGTTTTAAATGCTAGAGATTTAATTCAGTCTTTAAATGTAGAACAGGATAAACTTCAAGATATCATGCCGATTTTAGTCGCAACGTTATCTTTAGCCATGACGCTCGGCGGGTTTGCTTTCAAACAATATAGCCATTACAAAAATAAGAAAATCCTCTTTCAAAAAGATGTCACCGATACACTATTTTTTAAAAATTTAGCGAATAATGATAGTGTTTTTCAGCGATTCATTGATATTGCCGAAGAAGAAGAATGCAAAGAAATAATTTTAGTCTATTATCATCTGTTAACGAGTCAAAACCCCTTGAACCCTGAACAGTTAGATGCTAAAATAGAGAGTTGGATGCAGGAAAACTTAGGAATTAGAATTAACTTTGATATTCATGGCCCGTTAAACAACTTGCAAGAAATTAGAGGAAAAATAGAAGATAATGTGAATGAACCGGAAGTGCCGTTATTATCCTATGATCAACAAGGATATTGTCACGTTATCCCTTTAAAACAAGCAAGAACTGTTATTGATTGGGTTTGGGATAACGCCTTTCAATATAACGGAAAAGCCTTGTAAAAAAATGCGAAACATTCATCAGAATGGCAAACTGGCATCCTAAACCGTCTCGAAAACGTGACTAATCTGTGAAAAACTTGGGCAGCAAGCGAGTTGGACGGCAACAGATGCCTGACTTGTGAAGAAAAAAAGCCTAAGCCGCAGAATTTAGCAATTAATTGTCAAAACTGTAACCATCCCAAGGTAGAATATACATTGTTTATGAATTGCATTTTGCAGTTTGGCCTAACACACGGAACATTTTGATGCAGCAACAGAGTCAAAGCCCTCTTTCCAAACTGGGCATTCAACAAGCCAGTTTAGGAGAAAATCACAAGCTGAAGGTTCGTCGGCATTCTACCGCTTGGACACTTTTGCAGAGTCAAAATAGCGGCTAACACAGGCTGAATGTGTTAGGTTCAACCCAAAATGTAGATTTTTTTCACTCAAGTAAAATCGGAAATTTCGTGCAATCAAATACTGTTAGTCAGGCGACTATTACCGCCTCATTGTCCTCTACAACAGAGTTACCTTTTACTCTCCAAGATGTAAAGGCGGCAATTCCCGCCCATTGTTTTGAACCCTCAGTCTGGAAGTCTTTGAGTTATTTCTTTCTCGATATTTCCATTATTGCCGGGTTGTATGCGATCGCCTATAGCCTTGATTCTTGGTTCTTTTTCCCGATTTTTTGGCTGATGCAAGGAACCATGTTTTGGGCGTTATTTGTGGTGGGACATGATTGTGGTCACGGTTCTTTTTCTAAGCAAAAATGGCTGAATAATTTAATTGGACATTTGTCTCATATTCCCATCCTTGTACCTTTTCACGCCTGGCGAATTAGTCACAGAACCCATCACGCCAATACCGGAAATATTGATAGAGACGAAAGCTGGTATCCGGTTTCTGAAAGTCAGTATGATCAAATGCCTTGGTATGAAAAGCTATTCCGCTTTTATATCCCTTTATTGGCTTATCCAGTTTACCTCCTTCATCCGGCAGGTTCTCATCTTTCTCCGAATACTCGTCTATTCCGTCCTTCAGAAAAATGGGATATTATTACCAGTTCAACTTGCTGGGTATTAATGGTAGGTTTTCTCGGTTTCCTAACCTATGAATTTGGCTGGTTATTCCTGCTGAAATATTATCTCGTTCCCTATATCATTTTTGTGATGTGGTTAGATTTAGTGACCTATTTACATCACACCGAAGCAGATATTCCTTGGTATCGGAACGAAGATTGGTATTTCCTAAAAGGCGCATTATCTACCATTGATCGCGACTATGGTTTTATCAATTCCATTCATCACGATATTGGTACCCATGTCGCCCATCACATTTTCCTCAATATGCCTCACTACCATTTGAAAACCGCAACAGAGGCAATTAAACCGATTTTGGGTGAATATTATCACAAGTCTGACGAACCCATTTGGAAGAGTTTTATTAACTCTTACATGACTTGTCATTTTGTTCCCAACGCGGGAAGTCCGATTTACTATCAGTCTGCTTGGAAGTCGAAAGATTCCTCAAAAACGAACAAGCCTGACTAACTCTATCATCTGAATTTTTTTTGGGGTGGGTATTAATTGCCCACCCTATTTAATTGTTTTACAGATTTTCAGAAACATTGTAATCAGCAAGTCACAATTGGGTATACTAGATAAAACTACTAAGATCAGGCATAAAACAGATGTTTAGCATTGACCCTATTGCTGGATTGCTAGGAAAGTTGATCGACGAAGTTAGTGCTGAGAAGCGAAGAAAGCACGAAGAACGCATGAAAATAATTGCTATGATTTCTGATTCAAAACTTCGCGATGCTTATGTCCATCAACTTTTACTGAATCAGTTTTTTCTTAATTCCAGTGAGAAGGCACAGTATACACTTCAAAATGCTGCTAAACATTCACAGTGGTTGGCAGAAGCGATCAATTATTATCATCAAGATCATGGAGCGACAAAAGAACAAGGAGAACAGATATCTAGAGAACTGCGACTTTTAGCAGTAAAAATCTCAAAAATTGCTTCACTGGATGAGTTAATAGTGGTCTATGAAGCCGCAACTTTATTTACCGATAAACTGTCCAGATTTCGTCACAGGGAACGTAAATATTCCCTAGAGCGTGCAATTCGTGATGGTATCCTTAATCCCTTAAATGACTGTATTGCTATTGAAAATAATCTGCGACGACGAGTAGCTTTAACCTTGTTAGGTGAAAATATAAATCTCAAATTTTTAGAAGAGGCTTAGGAAAATTATGTAAAATAAAGAGTAACGCGATAGGAGCGATCGCCATGACTCTAACCCTTCCAATAAAGTTAGACAATTTAAAGCTTTTCTGACCAAACTCGCTGAATTTCATAATGATCAAATGCCTGATCGCTGCTAACAATTGCCAAAGAATGATTGATCGCCTGTGCAATTAACATTCGATCAAAGGGATCGCGATGATGAAGTGGCAAACTAGCATAACACTGTAAATCAGCAAAAATTAGAGGTAAAACAGTTATATTAAGCTGTTCTAACAAACTAGGTAGTTCTTGAAATTCAAACTGTAACTCTAACTTTTGAATTGAAAGCTTGATGGCAATTTCCCAGAGAGTAATGATACTAACAACCACAGTATCAGCAGTCTCAATAGTGTCTCTAATCTCTGGGGTTAGCTTGGGATTATCATCAAGAAACCAGAGTAAAGTATGAGTGTCTAGCAACATCTACATATAGTCCTTTAAATCTTCAAGCGGTGCATCAAAGTCATCCGACATCCAAATTTTTCCTTTCAATAATCCCGCTTCACGCTTTTTTTTCGGGGGTTCGGGTTGGGGCGATGTCTGGACATATTTCTCTAACAAAAAATCCATATAGTGAACAACTTCCGTTTTCAGGGAGTCAGGAAGGGCTGCAAATTTATCTAAAATCGTTGGTTCTATCATTGGTGTAACGGTGTCACTGTCGAACAAATTTTAAAGATTATTATAACAAATCCCCGCCAACGATTTAACCCGAACACGCTAAACTTTATACAAACGGTGCAGTTTGACTGAGGATAATATTATGGTGCGATTAAAACCTTGGCAATGGGTGATTCTAGCTTTACCGATCGCTTCTGTTGTCATCTTCATCATGGTGACAGCAGGATATCAAATAAATCAATGGGGAATTAACTGGATCTGGGGAATTGTTACCCTAGTTTTTGTCGGTTGGCGGTGGTTGATAGTACGATGGACAAAACCTGCGATCGCACAAATGGAAGCAGTGATAGCAGAAGTGAATAAAGATATCGAAGCCAGTTTAGACAATGCAGAAACGCCCTTAGCCGGAGATGCAGCGACTCAACAAATAGAAACAAAATTACAAGAAATCATCGAACAAACTCGCAATGATGCACCTGTTTGGCAAGATTGGGTCACATTTTGGCAACGATGTCAGGATGTCGTTGTCACAGTCGCTAATACTTACTATCCTGAAGTCAAATATCCTTTATTAAATATCTACATTCCCCAAGCTTATGGACTGATTCGTGGTACTGTTGATGATATGGATCGGTGGATGCAACAGTTATCCCCTGCCCTGAATCAAGTAACAGTTGGTCAAGCTTACCAAGCCATTGAAGTTTACCAAAAATTAGAACCTTCTGCGCGTAAACTTTGGCAAGTTTGGAATTGGGCAATGTGGGTAATTAACCCGGCTGCTGCTGCTGCGAGAGTTGCTAGTAAACGCTACAATGATCAAGCCAATCAACAATTATTGGTAAATTTGAGTCAAATGTTGCGAGAAGTTGCCCTGAGAAATCTCAGTCGTCAAGCCATTACATTGTATTCAGGAACTCAACTTCCGGCGTCTGTTTTTTCCACAGAAACCCCAACTTTACCAAAAGCCCAAACTCAAACTCTACGAGAGATTCTAGAACAAGCAGAACCCACAGAAGCAGTTGAACAAAAACCTGTTAATATTTTACTCGCTGGACGAACCGGAGCGGGAAAAAGTAGTTTAATTAATACTTTATTTCAAGCCGAAAAAGCAGAAGTTGATGTTTTACCGAGTACCGATAAAATTCAAAGTTATCAATGGCAAACGCCCACAGGCGAAACGTTAATATTGTGGGATACTCCGGGTTATGAACAAATTAATCGGTCTGATTTTCGGGATTTAGTATTAGATTTTATCAGAAAAACAGATTTGTTATTATTAGTAACCCCTGCCCTTGATCCAGCGTTACAAATGGATGTAGACTTTTTACAAGATATAAAAGCAGAAGTTGAAGATTTACGGGCAATTACGATTGTAACGCAAGTGGATCGTTTACGTCCCCTTCGAGAGTGGGAACCGCCCTATAATTGGCAAAGTGGAAATCGCCCCAAAGAAATTGCCATTCGAGAAGCAACCCAATATCGAAGTGAACGATTAGGAGAAGTTTGTCATCAGGTTTTACCTGTAGTAACAGGAGATATAAATAGCAGTCGAAAAGATTGGGGGATGGATGCTTTATCGATTGCTTTAGTAGAATTAATTTCCCCAACCAAACAACTCCGGTTAGCCCGATTTTTACGCAATTTAGATGCTCGTACTGTTGCCTCTGCTAAGATTATAGATCGTTATACTTTCCAAATGACAACGACTCAAGGTTTAGCCGCATTAGTCAAAAGTCCAATTCTAAAATATATTGCTACCCTCTCAACAGGTTCCCCGACTTTAGCCTATTTACTGGCTGAACAAATTCCGATTGAACAGTTACCTGTTGTGATTGGGAAACTACAAATGGGATATGATTTGTTTTCTCTGTTAAATCCCGATGAAGGCAAAAATCGCCGGAATTTTGACTTGCTAATGCTGTGGCCGTTATTATTAGAAAATCCAGGTAAACCGGAGCAAAATGCTTGGGCATTTGGTCATGCCTTGGTGGAATATTGGACAAAAGATTTAACGATTGAACAATTGCGAAAACGGTTTGAGTATTATTTTCAGCAGGTGCAGAGTAAATCTGAGATGAGATAAAATTTGTCTATCTTATCCTGTGACACCTAGCAATAAGGCGGAGTTCCTGACTACTAGGTGATATTATATCCGATTCAAGAAATAGGATTTCTGTAGGGGCGGGTTCATTACAGTTTACAGTTATACAGTTATCAGTTACCAGCTTTTACAGTTTACAGTTTACAGTTATTAGTTATTAGTTCTCAGTTATCACTGTTGACTGTTGACTCTATGCACGAAGTTGCTCTCTTGCAAACTTTGCTCTCTTGCAAAGTTCCTTCTTGACGGAAACCGCCAAGATCGGACTTTGCGCTCTCGCCGGAAACCGCCGGGCCGCAAGTTTGCGCTCTACGCAGGCGTAACCCCAAGCTCGCACTTCGCGCTGTTGACTGTTGACTGTTGACTGGTCACTGTAAACTGTTCACTGGTCACTGTTTAAACCCGCCCCAGCCCTAATATTAGAGTTAATCAACCGGACTTGATCTCATTTAATCATCCATTAACTCGTGACTTCAAAACTCGCTTCAATCACTTCAGAGATTTCCTGTAACTCCGGTTCTTTATTTTCCCAAGAAATTTTAAAGGGAAGAGTTCCAAAACAACAAGATTCCCACTCACTCTGAACCGGGACTTGAAACAATTGACATAAGCCACCACGTCGCCCTTCAGGTTTATAGGAGCGGCAATTTTTACAAGTAGATGGAACATTTTTTTGTCTTTTCATTCAATATCTCCGCAGAGCTTCTGATTCGATTGTTTATCACAACCCAGCTTGTGCTTTGTTGCAGAGTTTACAGTTTTACAATTATTGAGATATTGAGATTTGAGTCAAGAATTAAAGGAAAAATTAATTAAAAACTAGACAAGGATAAAAAAATAATATTTTAACAATTCCTTATCCTTGCCTAACTTATTAGGGGGTAAAAGTTTACGGATTGCCGAAACTTTGTGAGCCAGTATAACCGGATAACTCAGCTAATTTATCTAACCGTTGCACCCCAGAATACTGTTGACCGTTCACTTCCCAGGTGGGATAACCCTTAATATTTGCAGCTTGGCACAACTGGGGTTGAGCGTTTTTCCCCTTTGAATCACACTCAATATAAGTCAGCTTCGTAACAGCTTCTTTTCCGAATAATTGCTTTTGAGTTTTGCAATGATCACACCAAAAAGCCCCATACATTTTCGCTCCCACTTGAGTCAGATGTTCGGCTAGGGCTATGTTAGCCGGATTAGATGCTGTTGTCACGCCGTAAGTTTCTTGAGTTCCTGCTTGAGGGTTGTTTAAGGGAGCATAAACACCTAAAGTCCCAATAATGGTGATCATCCCCACAATTAAGCCTGTAAACATAAGTTGACCGATATCTTCCCAAGAATGACCGACAATCGTTAACAGAAATAAACTCAACGAACAAACACCCGAAGCGATACAATATAAACAGAGAGATTGAATTTTAAACGCCATTAAATACATTAAATAGCTGCTAAAAATCATCATGGCGACTCCCCCCGCAAACATCAGCAACCAAGTCCAATATTCGGCTTTTTGACGTAATTCTTTTTGAGACTCCTGGTTAATCAACCAAGGTGCAACAGCCATTGTTCCCATACCGCTATAGGCTAAAAACCCAAACAAAGCTAACGGTAAACCAAACACGACAGCATAGGGACTTGACAGCACCTTGTCACACCCTGTTACGGGACAAGCGGCACTTCCTCCCGTCAACTTGACAATCGTCAGATAAGCGGTAACAACAGCCCCAAAAGCGGCAATCGTTGCGATAATAAAGCGAGATTTGCGTTGAATCCAAGGTGTAGAACGTTGGCGAAGCATAATTACAGTTTCCTATCCTCTATTTTGATGTGATATACTGGCGATCGCTAGAGTGATTAGACGTGCGATTGGATAGCCGCTTTCCTATGAAAATCATATCCCCGATTTTAACCTGTCTGATTTTAGCGGTTGGAATGAGTGCGATCGCAATTGTTTCAGTCCAAAATGCGACCCCCGTCTCAATTAAGTTTCTTACCTTCGAGTCTATACAAATTCCGGTCGGAGTTATTCTGGCGTTTAGTGTGGCTGTCGGGTTGATTTTCACTGCAATTTTAATCCCCATAGGGCAACGAGTCAGCGTCACATCCGAAGAAGAATAAATCTCTGGTAGGGGCGGGTTCCCCAACAATCTATGTCTCCCATAAATAACTGATATAAACCCGCCCCGACAAAAAATTGATGTAGAATTCTGTAGGGGCGGGTTCCCCAACAATCTATGTCTCCCATAAATAACTGATATAAACCCGCCCCTCAACCCGTTATCATCTCATACCATACACCCGACCCCTAAAACCATGTCCGGTTGATTAATGCGTGTCTGGGGACGGGGCGGGTTTTTAAATTTAGTAATGGGTTTCAGAGATGGTTTAGAACCCGCCCCTACATAATCATAATCGATTAGTCGGACATCTTGTAACACCTGTTAACATCGTTGAAAAACAACCGATAAATTATTAGCAGGCATTGAAATCGTTTCGATGTGTTTTAGAGCATGATTTTGGGCGATATTTGTTACTTCTTCCAAGTCTCGGACTCCCCATTCCTGATTCGATAAACGTAGAGATTCATCGAACATTTTATTACTCTCTGCGGTATGTTTTCCCCCTTGTTTGAAGGGGCCGTATAGATATAAAATACCCCCGTCAGGTAAAATCCGCCCCGCTCCCGCCATCAGTCCCAAACAAGCCGACCAAGGGGCAATATGAATCATATTAATACAAACAATTGCAGTAATTTGATTGTTTTCTAATGGGATTTCATGCAATGTGAGAGGTTGTTCAACTGGCCAAACTGATTCTCGCACATCTAAGGCTAAGGGCGGATAAAGATTGTCCGAGGGAAAATAACTTTGCCAAGCCTGAATACTCGCTCTATGGCTAATATCTGGGTCAGAAGGCAACCATTTATGTGCTTTCAAATGAGGAGCAAAAAAGATCGCGTGTTCTCCGGTTCCGCTTGCAATTTCTAATACGATACCCCTTGCTGGTAAAACTCGCTGCAAAACCTCTAAAATCGGCTCGCGGTTGCGTTCTGTTGCAGGGGCGTATTGTCTGACATCTGGAGATTGAGTCATAAAGTCTGATGTGGCAAGAATGTATTTAATCCAAAAGAGTGACTGACAAATGGATGATGCAGTAGATAGAATAGAAACAAAGTTGACTTGAGTCAAGTCTACCAAAAAGGTGAGGAGTTTCTAGCCCATTGTACTGATTATTTTTTGATTGTGATCATGGTTAATTATTACCTTGCTGGCTACACAATAATCGCTCTAGCGGTGGGATTCACTCTCCTCTGGATGTTTATTCAAGATTCTACAGTTTCAATTACCGATAGAACCTGTTGGATTGTATTAATTGGAGCGGCTCTATTTTGGCCGATTGTGTTGCCGATTTCGGTTCGAGAACGAATGGCACAAAGTGATTGCCATTCTAAACAGCAGCCAAATTTCCGAATCGATAGAATCCCTGAGAAACAGCTTTCTGAGTTAGGAACATATCCAAAAGCTTGAGATTATTGCAATAATCAATAGAGGTTTGAAATCTCACCCCACTGTCAAATCAATTTTGATAGGGGGTGAACCGTAATCTCAAACTTGTGAAAAGATATCGATTAGGGTCATACCTGTCGTCTGATCTAAACAGGGAGAACACACCATGCCACATACCATAGTTACTGATGTCTGCGAAGGCGTTGCAGATTGTGTTGCAGCTTGTCCAGTTGCTTGTATTCACGAAGGCCCGAGCAAAAATGCCAAGGGTACTGACTGGTTCTGGATTGATTTTGATACCTGCATTGACTGTGGAATTTGTCTGCAAGTTTGCCCCGTTGTCGGTGCAATTCTCCCAGAAGAAAGACCTGGGTTGCAGAAAACTCCCAGCTAATTAGCAACATTAGCATCAAGTAGGGACGTAAATTTTACGTCCTTACTCTATCGGGGAAATTGACTACAGGTAAAACAACTTTTGAGGTAAAATCAACCCCACAATATAGAGTTAATGTAATAATTTTAGCATCAATTAAACGAGTTTTACTGGGAGGTTGACCAGTACCGGGGTTAACGGGATAAGCCGGAAAACAAGCCCCACTTAAACTTAACCTGATGGCATTTCCTTTGACCATTTTAATACAAGTCGCTTGCAGTCTAATTATCACAGGATTTTCTGAAGATTCAACTCGAATATAACCTTGAGTGAAATTATAAACACAGCCATCTTTTCGCACTTCAGAAAGCACAGCAGATAAATCAAAACTCGGTGTATCCGCTTCACAATAAACCTCTACAAAAACATCGCCAGCCAGATGTAAATCGGTTTCTAAAGGTGTCGAAGTATAGGTTAAAATATCACTGCGACAATCTAAGGCTGAACGTTCAAAAGAACCCGCCGGAAATGTTGCATGACCCCCCAATCCAGGGACAGGTCGCCAAGGATCATGAACTAAAATATCCGTTGAATTTTGCTCAACAAATTCCTGTAAAATTCCCGCATCTTCCCGAACACTCGCCAGTCCGTTCGTCACCAGAAAATAGGATTTAAACTCGGCTTTTGGCCAGGTTTCAAATTCTCGCCATTGGTTACTTCCCATTTCAAATAAAGTGATGGGTAATTCCTCTAAAATTCCGGTATCTATTCCTTTTAAAAAATCATCAAACCAACGAATTTGTAACTCATCAATGGGGTTATCAGCTTCTATTCCATAATCTATTGCACCCACTTTTCTTCCCCAAGGAAGATGCGCCCAAGGCCCGATAATCAGATATTGAGGATGTTGACTGTGACTGACGCTTTCGTGATAAAAGTTCAATGTTCCTCGTAGATAAGTATCGAACCATCCGCCAATATGTAAGATCGGTAAATCAACATTATCGAGATTTGGAGAGAGATTTTTCCAGTAATCACTCGGTTGATGATGTTCAATCCAATCGTGATAAAATGAATCAGGAGCCAACTGTTTTAAAATCTCTGGAACAGCCGGAATTTGTTCAAATAAAGGTATATTACGTGAGGCTTTATAAAGAGCTTGATAGGGGGTTTCATCTCCTTTAATTCGAGCCGTTTCTGCTGCGAGTTGAATCGCCCAGCCTAAATTTGCCTGTAAACAAAACGCTCCTCCCTCATAAGCCCAGTCTGCATATAAATCATAACCAATCATCGCCGGACAAATCGTTTTTAAGGCAGTTGGACAGGTAGAAGCTGCATACAGTTGAGTCATTCCTTGATAAGAAAACCCATACATTCCGACCTTTCCTGAACTTCCCGGTAAATTTGCCACCCAATTTATACTATCTTCTCCGTCTGCTATTTCATTCAAAAAAAGCTTAAATTCACCCTCGGAAGTTCCCCGTCCACGTACATCTTGAATTACAACAATATAACCCTGTTGAGCGTACCATGTCGGGTGAGCATAAACAACTGTTGACGCGATCGCTCTCCCATAGGGTTGTCGCATTAATAAAACTGGAAATTCTCCTGTTTCTTCGGGACGATAAATATCCGCATCCAAACGGACACCATCCCGAGTTAACATTGATTGAGTTTGCTTAATAATTCTCATTGATAGCAAATTGAACTATACTAGAAAAAATGATGATCTCTAAAAATAAAACACACTGATTATTATGGTACTTACTCCAGGTTTATTAGAGTCTCTTCCCGCTTGGTTCGCCACCAATAATCCTGATAATGATACACTAACCTCCGAACAGGCTTCCTCCTCTACAACAGTATTAGCTTTTCAGGATAATGATACCATTACTGGGTCACAAAATGGGGATGTCATTTATGGGGGTCAAGGCAATGATGAATTATTTGGACAAGCAGGTGCAGATACTTTATTCGGAAATAAAGATACTGATTTATTAGATGGAAGTTTAGGCGATGATTTGTTATGGGGTGGAAGTGGATCGGATTTATTAGTCGGAGGAGAAGGAGTTGATACTTTAATTGGCGATCGCGAAGTTGATGTTTATAAAGGCGGTGAAGCTGGGGATGTTTTTGTGTTGCGAACCGATCAAGCCGGACAAATTCAAGACATTAATTCTTTGCTGTCTTTAATTCCAGGAGTACCGGATGAAATAGAACTTCCTGATGCAATTATTACTGATTTTAATGCGGCTAATGATAAAATCGGACTAACAGAAGGGTTAACCCGACAAGAGATTACCTTTGAAACTTTTAACAGTCTGGAAACTTTTGGAGTAACCACAAACTTCATTCTTCCTATCGTTTTATCTTCAGTACCCAATGCACTTGACTTTTTAGAGAAAGGAGGGATATCCCCCGAAGATCTCGATCCAGATGACGATGGAGTTATCACGGGGACTGCTATTAGAATAACGGAAAATAATCAGTTATTGGGATATGTTTTGAATGTTGAACCGGAAGTTTTAGCCAATTTAGGAAGTGATCGGTTTATGTCTGCGGATGGACTGTTTTAAACAGAGGATAAATGAATCATTGAAGCCGCAGCAAAGCCATCAACCCGAGTCAATACTGTTAAATCTTCTTCGTCTAATTCGACAGGTATTCCCCGACGAATTAATTCTGCAAAATCTTCATTCGGAACCATAATACAGAGGGCGTATAACCGAGTCGAACCTGTATTTTCAATCATATGGGTTCCGGTTGGGGGAACTAAAATACTATCACCTGCTTGAATGTTGACTTGTTTTCCATCACAACTAGCGACTCCTTCCCCTTTGATAATGAAAAACATCTCAACAGCGAGTTGATGTCGGTTGGGTGGGGTTTTTCCACCGATATCGAATATTTCCAAACAAACGGTTATTGAAGCGTTAGCGACATCGGGATCAAACACCAACGCCAAGCGGTTGGTATCGTGAGGACTAATACGGTAAGCTTGGTAATCTTTAGGAGATTTGACAATGGGGATCATACAGCGATCGCTCATCTTTTGTTGTCCTCATCTGTGTCTGTTTCCATTGCTATTGTGACTGATTTTTGGAGAATGCGATCGCTATTTTCTCAAGTTTTGTAAACTTCAATTTGAATTTTGTATCAATGCCAACCTACTTTCTATTAGCAGTTCATCGAAAATTGATTCTAGAATGGGGAAAAATTTAAGATTAATTTCGGATTTTGTAGAATGAGAACTTCTGTAAATTTTAAGTTCATAAAACTTCAAAATGAACTCGAGTAATCTTTCCCCCTTCAAATGTACTAACATCCTGTATTGACAAATCCATAAAAATATGATTTCAAACGTTTTTGAGATCTCAATTTCTGAAGTTCACCCTGTTATGTAAAGCCAGACTTGGATGATCACCAGTTTTTTTAAAGCTTTTGTAAAGTTACTGGATGGAACTCGTTTAAAAAGACGTTAAGAATATGTATTTTTTTTTTGATAAAAAAAACTTATACTGAGTTAAGTTTAACTAATCTTCCATAATTTCCCTCTAATCAACTTAAGACAAGCAAGTGAAAAGTAACTTAGAAATACACAAACAACCACCCATACAATATTACCATGAATTATCAAGATCCGGCTTTGGTCATCAATGATTTTCATCAAAGAAAAGTATTTGGCAATCTTGAATCAAATCTTGATTTTTTGGAGAAAGCAAATCTTCTGAAATCAACTGATACTATTTTAGAAATTGGCAGTGGAAATGGCAATTTACTCAACCACTTCTATCGTCAAGAATATCTGATAACAGGAATAGAAATTAACCCCGTCAGAATTAAAGAAAGTCAAACGCTATATGGTGATTTACCATTATCGCAAGTAGATTCAGAAGCGTTACCCTTTCCCAATAACTCCTTCGATGTTGTGATGAGTTTTGATGTGTTTGAACATATCCCCAACTCTGATTTACATTTACAAGAAGTTCATCGCGTTTTAAAACCAGAAGGCTTGTATATTGTTCAAACCCCAAACAAACTAACCAATAGTGTATTTGAAACGATTCGATGGCGAAGTTTCACCAAATGGCAAGTCGATCATTGTTCTTTACATACTTACTGGGGAATGATTAAAAGATTAAAGAAAAATGGATTTAATTCAATACAATTTTATGATGTTCCGACTGTCACCGATTTTTTCAAAGTCAAGGTCAAGACTTATCTAGGAGGGTTGGGATTAGCAGCTTTAAAAGTTTTTAATCCCGATCACTTACCTCTATCTTTAAGAACGAATTTTTACCTAACAGCAAAGCGTACAGGAGTCTAAGTCTAATCGGAATAAAACAGTTAAAACAGAACAAGAAAAAGAGTTTAGGTTTAGAGGATTTATCCTCATTTTGAACCTAAACTCAATCTGCAAAATTGATTGATTATTTAATTCTTGTTTTTAGAGATTTCTGAATCTTGCTCATTGATTGAATGAGATGAACCATTTTTACCATTCCCATTCTGATAATGACCATTGGTATGATGACCATTCCCATTCCCATTCCAGTCTTGAAAATGTCCGTTGGTTTCTGGGACTGGATGTAAATCTTTTTCAGGCGATGATTTCCCAAAAAATTTGAGTTGTAACGTTTGAGCGATCGCATAAAAAACCGGAATAATATACAAACTCAAAATTGTTGAAATCAGCATTCCGCCTAACACACACAACCCAATAGAAACCCGACTCGCTGCACCCGCACCTGTTGCTAAAGCGAGGGGAAGTACACCAAAAATTGTTGAAAAAGCCGTCATTAAAATCGCTCTAAATCGTACCGTTCCCGCCTCAATTGCTGCTTCAGTAATCGATAATCCTTGTTCTCGGAGTTGGTTGGCAAACTCCACAATCAAAATAGAGTTTTTGGTCGCTAAACCAATCAACATAATTAACCCAATGCGGCTGTAAATATCCAACTCCAACCCCGCGATCCATAACGCAGCAAAAGCACCCAAAAGCGATAACGGAACCGCCAACAACACAATTAACGGATCAACATAACTTTCAAATTGTGCGGCTAAAGTCAGGAAAATAAACGCCATCGCCAAACCAAAAATCAGCAATGTTGCATCACCCGCTTCTCTAAACTCTCGGGACTCACCGGATAAGTCGGTTCGCATTCCGTCCGGTAATGTTTCCCTCGCTAATTCTTCCAAAGCAGTGATCGCATCCCCTAAACTCACACCCGCCGCCGGACTTCCTTCTATTTCTGCGGAACGAAAGCGGTTAAAGTGATTAATTTCGGGAGGCGTTGTAGACGTTTTAACCGTAACTAAACTACTCAAAGGAATCATTTGTCCCTGTTGAGTTCTCACATATAATTCCCGAATATCATCGGGAGTCGAACGATATTCTTTTTCACCCCGAACCACGACTTCATAGCGCTGATTTCCCTCATTATAATTGGTGATATTTTCGCCGCCTAACATAATCTGTAGAGTCCGAGAAATATCCTGAACTGATACGCCTAAATTTCCGGCTAAGGCGCGATCCACTTCTAAAACTAACTCCGGTTTACTAATCTGTAAATTGCTGTCAACATTCACCACTTGGGGTAATTCTTGGGCTTGTTTTGCAAATTCATCAGACACTCTAGCCAGTTCTTGTAAATCGGTTCCTTGAATCACAAATTTAATCGGTTGACCGCTACCTGTTCCGGGTAACGAACTGGGATTAATAGCAAACGCTAAAGCCTCTGTAATCTTAGATAATTTGCCAATTAATTGTTTAACAATTTCTTGTTGAGACTGACCGGGTTCTGTTCGTTCTGACCAGGGAATTAAACGAGTAAAAGCAGCACCTCGGTTTGCTTGAGATGCACCTCGACCAAACCCTGACAAGGTAAAATAAGATTGCATTTCAGGAACATCAGCCAGGATGTCTTCCACTTGTAAAATCACATTATTTGTATATTCTACGCTCGCACCTTCCGGTGAACTAACCCGAACAAAAACTCGTCCTCGATCTTCAGTCGGTAAAAAACCTTGAGGGATTTGTAAAAACAGCCATGCAGTCACCGCTAAAGAAATTAGAAAAACGAGTAATACAATCGGTTTGAGTTGCATGACTAACTTTAAAGAACTGCCATAAGCCGCTTGAATGAGATTGAGTATCCATTCAATCAGATCCAGAGGAAAAGACAAAATTTTCATTAAAGCATTGCGCTTTTTTTCAGTATTACTCGGCTTAAGAATGAGCGCCGAAACCGCAGGGGCAAGCGTTAACGCCACGAAAGTCGAGACCACGACAGAACCTGCTAAGGTAATCGCAAATTCATTAAATAATCTTCCTGTTGTTCCCCCAGAAAATCCCACCGGAACAAACACTGCTACTAACACAACCGTTGTCGCAATCACCGCAAAAACGACTTCTCCCACCGCCTCTAAAGCAGCGGTCAGGGGTTTCATGCCTTTTTCATCAATATAGCGAACGATATTTTCGAGAACAACAATCGTGTCATCAACCACTAAACCTGTAGCCAAAGTGAGGGCAAATAGGGTTAAGGTATTAATCGAAAATCCGAGCGCAAACATCACCCCCAACACCCCAATTAAAGACACCGGAATGGTAATCGTCGGAATCAAAGTCGCTCGCCAGTTTCGCAAGAAAACAAAGATCACAAGGATAACTAAAGCAATCGCTATAAACAAACTCTGCCAAACTTCTGCAATGGCAATTTCTACAAATTCAGAATAGTCAACCACAATGGTATAACTCATTCCTTCGGGGAAGTTTTTGGCAAGTTCTGCCATTTTTGCTTTGATTCCACTTGCCACTTCGAGAAGGTTTGAACCTGAAAGTCTACTAATCCCCACAGACACCGCAGGTAAACCTCGAAAACGGGCAATTGTCCGATCATCTTGAGGGCCGATTTCTGCTCGTCCAATCTCTCTTAAACGGATTTGGGAGCCATCAGCATTGCTTCTAATAATTAGATCTTCATATTCTTCAGGTCGTTGTAAACGTCCGAGTGTTCTGACTGGATATTCAGTCATTTCTCCTTCAATTCGACCACTCGGAATCTCTACGTTTTGTCGTCTTAAAGCTTGTTCAACATCTAACGCCGTAACATTTCGAGCCGCCATTCTTTGCGAATCTAGCCACAATCGCATCGCATAACGACGTTCTCCCCCTATCGTAACGCTCCCAACTCCATCAACGGTTTCGAGTGCATTTTTGATAAACAAATCTACATAGTTACTCAGTTCTAAAGTTGTGAAGTTTTCTCCCGAAATCGCAATCCGCATAATCGCTTCATCGTCGCTACTTTCTTTGGTAACAACCGGGGGATCAATATCGTCTGGAAGTCTGCGAATGGCTTGGGAAACTCGGTTTCTCACGTCTTGCGCGGCGACTTCTAAATCTTGTTCTAAATTAAACTGAACTTGGATGGTACTCACCCCTTCCCGAGTAGATGAAGTTAAAGTATTAATACCCTGAGCGCCATTGACTGCGGCTTCGATAATTTCTGTTACTTCTGTTTCTACAACTTCTGGGTTTGCACCGGGATATGTTGTCCGAATCGTGACTAGCGGTGGGTCAATACTGGGAAATTCTTGCACCGGAAGCCGACTATAACTGATGAATCCAATCAATATAATCATCAGGGAACAAACAGACGCAAAGACTGGTCTTTTGATAAAGAAGTGGGTGAACATAATGAGTGAGATCCATTAAAAAAATGAGCGTTAATCTTTTTTTGAAAAAGACGTTTAAAGGGGATAATTTTGAGTATTCATCCCGAATGATTATGAGATTTTACTCACTAAATTCAATAGCATTTTTTTGCTTCAATTGCTCGGTTTGCTCACTTGAATCGCTGCACCATCTGATAATCTTTGAGTCCCGGAAACAATTAATCTTTGTCCGGGTTTTAATCCTGAAACGACTTCCGCATTATCACCTTGAACTAAACCCAGTTCGACTTGTATTTGTTTTGCAGTTAATGTATCTTCATCATCGCCTTCCGCAACAAAAACAAACCGTTGATCGCCTCGGAACGTAATCACATTAACAGGTACCATCACTGTACCCGAACGTTCATTCCAAATCACCGTCGAACGCACAAATTGATTATCTCGGAACAGTCCTTGCTGATTATTAAAGGTTGCTTTTGCCAGAATGCTTTGAGAGTTTTGATCAACAGTGGGCGAGATAAAGCTAACTTCTCCAGTCCCCATCAATTTCCCTTGGGGATCGCTAATTTGTACAGGTAATCCTATTTTTAAATCGGCTTTTCGTTCAATTGGAATCGGTAAACGTAAATCTAAACGTTGATTTTCGGTTAAGGTTGTAATCGCATCACCTTGACTAATAAAATCACCAACTTTACCGGAAACATCACCAATAATTCCAGTAAACGGAGCGACAACGGAGGTTTCTTGCAGTTGCACTTCTAAAGCACTTACTTGCGCGATCGCTTGTGCGACTTCAGCTTCGGCTTGATCAATTTCTTCGGGACGAGTTCCATTTAATAATTCATTCAGTTCACTTTGGGCTTCGGCGACTTCCGCTTCAACTTGAGCAATTTCTTCGGGACGCGCTCCATTTTCCAATTGTCGCAACGCTTGACGTTCCATGTCAACAGTAGATTGGAGTTGCTCAATTTGAGTTCTTTGACTTTGTTGGAGTTGTTGTAAACGTCTTTGAGATTCTTCTACAATCGCACTCAATCGCCGTTCATTTTGTCGATATTCTTCGAGTTCATCTTGAGAAACCGCACCCTGTTCTCGCAACTGATTATAACGATTCGTTCGTTCCCTTGCCAGTTCTAAATCAGCTTGATTGGCTTCAATTCTTGATCGAGCTTGAGCAATTTCATCATCAAGACTTCCCGAACGAGCATCAGTTAAACGGGCTTCAGCTTGGTTTAATCTGGCTTGAGCTTGAGCAATTTCTTCGGCTCGAGTTCCCGCTTCTAATTCAGCTAAACGAGCTTGAGTTTGATTTAACCTCGCTTCGGCGGCGGCAATTTCTTCGGGACGACTTCCCGCTTTCAGTTGCGCCAGTCTGGCTTGAGCGCGGCTGACATTGGCTTGGGCGCTTCGCAATTGGGCTTCGACATTTTCACTTTTGAGACGGGCGATCGCTTCTCCCTGTCTGACGGTATCCCCAGACTCCACAAAAATCTGCGTAATTCGCCCTTCCGTTTCCGAGCGAATATCTACCGAACGTTTGGCTTCTAAAGTGCCAACAAACTCAGATTTTTCTTCTAAGGTGGTGGCTTCGACGGTTGCGAGTTTCACGGAAACTTTTCGGGGGGCTGAGGCGTTTTCCGTCGGGGCTTGGGGTTTGTTCGCTTGCTGATTTTCCCACCACTTCCCCCCAACAAAACCTGCTCCGAGAGCCATCAAGATGACAATTCCCACTTGTAACCATCCGATACCCCGTTCAACGGGTTGAGGTTGGGGCGGTGCCGGGGAGACTTGAAGTTCTGAGGCTGCGTCCACCATTGGGTTCAACGCAGCAGGGGATTGACGTTCTTCTTGTTCCGTAGATTTGGACAATGGAGCGTTTGACATAGTTTTACCCAATCGGTCTTCCTGTGTTTAGACGAGTTCTGTCTTCACAAAGTTTAATAATATTTAAACAAATTACTCATCTTCCCAAAGCTTGAGATGAGAATGTCCTGATGTGCAGCTGCTATCGAAAACTGATATAACACGGTTTAAACCGTATTAATGTTTCGTTCCTGCATCACCCCGGACTGTCGGCAGTACCCGGTCAGACAGGCTTAAACCGAATAGCCTTCGGCAAAACGTTCTAAATTTAGGCTGGCATTCAAATCACGGTCAATGCTTACACCGCAAGCCTGACAGTTGAAAACTCGTTCTTTCAGTGCTATTTCTTGAACGTGACCGCAGTTTGAACAGGTTTTAGTTGACGGGTAGAATCTATCAGCAAAGACTACAACTGAGCCGTACCACTCGGACTTATACTCAACTTGGCGGCGAATTTCATAAAAAGCAGAATCGGCAATAGCACCCGCTAACTTGTGATTCTTTAACATCCCAGAAACATTCAAGTCTTCTAACCCGATGACTGCGTGGTTTTTGCATAGCCATGAGGTGAATTTGTGAATTCCATCTTTTCGGATGTTTGTGACTCGCTGATAAGCTTTCGCTAATTTGAGTTTGGCTTTATTCCTGTTATTGGAACCCTTCTGTTTTCTAGAAAGTTCGCTCTGAAGTTTGGCCAGATTTTTCTGTGCTTTTTTGTAGGCTCTGGGATTGGCAAAAACAGTACCATCTGAACAGGTCGCCAATGCCTTAACTCCAACATCAACACCCAGATAAACTCTTGATTTAACAGTCTGTTCTGGTTCAAATTCGTAAGCGACAGACAAGTACCAAGAATCAGCGACTCGACTAATTGTGACTCGTTTAGTCTGAATTTCCGGGAGGGGTTCATAAGTGAATACCCATCCAATAAAAGGAAGCTTCAATCTCCTCCCTGAAAACCTCATGACTTGGCCACAATTATCGAGAGTAAAGCTATCATTTCTGCCTTTTTTCTTGAACTTAGGATGTTTGGCAATGCCTTGAAAAAATCGGCTAAATGCTTCTCCCAAGTGCATGAAGGCAAATTGATAAACTCTAGAACTTAGCGTTGACTGCCAGGGATATTGAGGTTTGACGTGATTGGTGTAGAACTTTTTTAGCTTATTCGTTGAAGGTTTTAACCCTTGTTTGTAAGCTTCATTCCACATCGCTAGCGCCCAGTTCCAAACCCACCTAGAATATCCGGCGTGGGTCGCCATTAAAGTCTTCTGTTTGTTGTTCAGTTTTAACTTGGTATGATAGGCTCGTTGCATAGATCTATTATCTGATCTTACAGATAGTACCGTGTTGTACCATAAATCGTCTACTAAGTTACTGCTCTAACATCCCAGGGGTCAGTCTGAGAGTCGGCGGTTTCTTCTCGAAGAATTGACGCGATCGGTAACTTCGCCCAAACTGTTCGAGTCTGCCTCACTCCAATCTCTCTGACACCAAGTTTATTCTATATTAATATGATACGCTATTAAACGCTCAAAACTTTCACCTATTTTTTCAGTCAACCCCTAACCGTCTTTTCACTCCTTAAAACCTGAACTCTCTCTAATTCTAACATTTTAAATTATGTTTCTTAGTGTTATTATTCCAACCTACAATCGTTTACCCATCCTCAAAAAATGTTTAACTGCACTGGAACACCAAAATTATACCGCATCTGTGCAGAACTATGAAGTCATTTTAGTCGATGATGGTTCAACAGATGGCACTTTAGAATGGTTGCAAAATCATCAGCAAGACTTTCCTCATGTTCGTTGTTTTGAGCAACCCCATCAAGGGCCGGCTGCCGCGCGAAATTTAGGTGTTGAAAAGGCAGAAGGCGATACGATTATTTTTATCGATAGTGATTTAGTCGTGACTGAAACGTTTCTCCAAGCTCATGCTCAGACTCTAGTAGAGGCTGCTAAAAACAGCGACCGCATATTTACTTACGGACGAGTGATTAATACCTGCAATTTTGAAAATCCTACAAATGAACCCTACAAAATAACGGATTTTTCCGCCGCTTATTTTGCGACTGGAAATGTTGCCATTGCTCGTCATTGGTTACTCGAAGCTGGATTATTTGATACCCGCTTTCAATTATACGGTTGGGAAGATTTAGAACTGGGTGTGCGTTTAAAACAACTCGGATTAACCTTAATTAAATGTCCGCAAGCGGTGGGGTATCATTGGCATCCTCCTTTTCAATTAGAACAGCTTCCGCGATTAATTGAAAGAGAAATTCAACGAGGAAGGATGGGCGTTTTATTTTACCAAAAACATCCCACGCTTGAAGTTAAAATGATGATTCAAATGACAATTTTACACCAAATTATCTGGGGAATTTTAACCGTTGGAGGCCGATTAAACGAACGCACAATGGCGGGATTCTTGCAATGGTTGATTCATCAAGGAAAACCCCAACTCGCCTTAGAAATCGCCCGAATTTTTTTAAATTGGTACAATGTTAGAGCCGTTTATGCGGCTTATCGGGAAATCCAAAGTTAAAATAAACTTCAGTAGTCTAGGTTGAGGATGAGGTAATTTGGCGATCGCAGGTTTCCACAGGGTAATATTGGCTCTACAATTATCTTTTACTGGACAGTACATTTTTGTTAACTTGATCAAATAGCACACCCGAGTATCACTCAATTAATCCACTGAACTTTATATTTAATGGTTACTGTAGAGAATAGAGAAGTTAAACCGTCAGGTTCAATTACGATGCTGATCCTTTTTTCAAACTGGTTCATCAGACTTGCACAACGGATAGGATTATGAAATTCTGGACAAACAGCCTCATGTCCAAGCTGATCGTCTCCTTTTTACTGCTTTCAGTGGTGAGTCTGTGCAGTATGGGGACGATAGCCTATCTCGATGCGAGATCTTCAATGATTGAGTTAGCCTTAGCTCAACTGCAAGTGAGTGCAACCCTCAAAGAAAATGCTTTAAACCGTTGGCTAGAAACTCACCGCAAAGCCACCGTTTCTCTGGCGTTACTTCCACTCGTTAAAACTCAAGCCGAAATTCTATTAACAACAGATCAGTCCAGTGAAGAATTTAACGCCGCTTATCGCCAAATGCAGTCGTTAATGAGTGTCGCATTTGTTAGTCAAGCAGATGTGCGAGAAATTTTTATTTTGTCAGCGAATCAGGGGAAAATTATCTTTTCAACTCATTCAGCAACTCAAGGACAATCTCGAACTGCTGATGAATATTTTATCGAAGGACTGAAACAAACTTATGTTCAAAGTGTTTATCTTTCGCCCATCACCAACAAACCCACGTTAACTATTTCTACACCCTTATCCGGCTCAAACAAAAAAACATTAGGGGTATTAGCCATCAGTTTTAACCTAGAAACGGCAGCAGAAATTATTAGTCAAGCTACCCAAAATTTTAACGAAAAAACCTACTGGATTAATCGGTTTAGCGTTCCCATTTTTACCAACAATCCCAACCCTAACGATTTGCCCCGACGTCTACAAAGTCAAGGATTAGAAGCAGCATTGAATCAGAAAAATGGCACTCATCAAGAATTGAACTATGCAGGTAAACCGATCATTGGAGTGCATCGTTGGTTAGAAAACTGGGAAACCGTTTTATTAGTCGAAAAGCCCCGTGATCAAGCCCTCAAACCCGTTGCTCAACTGGCGACAACAATTGTATTTTCAGGATTAAGTTTTGTCATCTTGATCTCGATTGCAATTTACCGACTCGCTCGAAAAATTACTCAACCTATTTTAACCGTTACGACTGCGGCGACTCAAATTGCAGCCGGAGATTTAAGGTTTGTAGCCGTGAAACCAACGGATGAAGTCGGAATACTCGCCACCGCTTTGAACCGCATCACTCGACAACTTCGCCGCCTTTACAAAAGCTTAGAAGAAAACAATAATCAACTCCCATACACCCAGGAAGAACAGCCCAAAAAATCGACAGCAGCCGAGGAAAAACCACCTGTAATCAATCCAAGTTTAGCCACTGAAGGCAAACTAAACAGTCAACAACTCAAGCAGTTTCTCGAAGCGATTCCTGTCGGCGTAGTTGTACTAGATGCTCAGGGAAATATTTACTATTCTAATCACGTTGCTCAAACTTTATTTGGCTCCGGTGCGGTTCCGAATGCGGCTTATGATTCCGAGATTTACCCAAGTTATCTAGCGGGAACTGAGCAGATTTATCCTGAGAAAGATTTACCACTTGTGCGAGCATTACAAGGAGAAACAGTAACAGTTGATGATATTGAAGTACATCAAGGCGAGCGGATTATTCCGATAGAAGCTTGGGGAACACCGATTTATGATGAAGCCGGGAATATTGCTTTTGCGATCGCCGCCTTTCAAGATATTTCTGAACGGAAAAATTCGGAAGCAGAACGACAAAATTTTATTGAAGATATGTTTCGGATCAATTGTGATTTACAACTGGCTTTAGATCAAGAAGAACAAGTCAATTATGCCGCAGAACGGTTTGTTCCCCATCAATTTTTAACCTTTTTGGGTTATGAGAGTATTGTGGATGTTCAAATTGGGGATGCAGTTCAGCAAGAGATGTCGATTTTATTTTCTGATATTCGCAGCTTTACGCAACTTTCTGAACAAATGAATCCGGTTGATAATTTTAAGTTTATTAATGCTTATTTAGCTCGGATGGAACCTGCGATTTTAGAAAATTATGGGGTGATTGATAAGTATATTGGCGATGCAATTATGGCATTGTTTGGGTGTAGTGCGGATCATGCAGTACAAGCGGGAATTGATATGTTAAAACGTTTGAGCGAATATAATCAGACTCGTTCCCGTCCTGATCGTACACCGATTAGAATTGGAATTGGGATTAATACCGGGGATTTAATGTTAGGAATTGTCGGAGGGAAAGCTCACATGGCGACAACAGTTGTGAGTGATGCGGTTAATTTAGCGGCTCGTTTGGAGACGCTGACTAAAAAGTATGGTGTTCCTTTATTAATTAGTGAAAATACTTATTTCAGATTAAATGATCCCGATGCTTATGCGGTGCGTTTAATTGATCGAGTTGTCGTACCCGGAAAATCCAAACGAGTCTCCGTATTTGAAGTCTTTGATGCTGATCCTGCCAAAATTAGAGAACTCAAACTGCTCACCAAAACAAAATTTGAATTGGCTCTCACCTATTATTATCAAAAAGATTATAAGCAAGCGGCTCAACTGTTTACCGATTGTCTGACTGAGAATCCCGAGGATGTAGTTGCTCAGATGTACTGCAAAATAGTGGCTGCTGAAATGTGATAAACTAGGATTAGAATGAACATCACACTGTTACTTCTAACGCTCTCGATCTCAATCCGAGTGTATCACCTCCTATCAACCCTTAAAGCTAGCTTATCTGATTTCCTTATGAGTCAAATCTTTGGAGATTTTGTAGAGATTTCTGCAAGCGATAATCAAGAATTTTTAGCCCTGGGATTTTCTCCGGGTTCAATTCCTCTTCAACAACGCTGGCGAAATAATGGCTTGTCAGCTAATTTTATGGCTGATTATGTCACGACATTTTTTCCAAAAAGTGAAGATGATCCCAGTACCCAATATCGACAAGCAGAAATCAAAAGTGCCGTCAGTTTTATCGCCAATGAACTCTTAGAAAATGCGATGAAGTTTAGCGATAGTCGCTGTCTTTATCCCATTCAAATCAAAATCAACTTAAATAGTGAACGGTTAGTCTTTTTTGTGATTAATAGTATTGCTTCCGAAACTTTACCTTCGTTTCAGGACTATATTCAAACCTTACTCAATAGCGATCCCCAAGAACTATATATCGATCAAATCGAACAAAATCTAGAAGATGGTAAAAGTTCGCGGTTAGGCTACTTAACCATGATTAATGATTATCAAGCCCATCTCGGTTGGAAGTTTGAGACGGTTAAAATGGACTCCGAGGTGTTCATCGTCACAACCGTTGTACAACTTGCTATCTGAGTCAACTAACCCGAACAATGATCAAACAAGGACGTGATTAGCATGGAAATTCAAGAGTTTAAAACTGAACAATATCAAGTTAAATATGATAGCGAAACCACAAGTATTATTTTGGTGGGTTCTCTACGACTGAGTGACTTAGAAGAATCTAATCTAATTGTTCAGTTACTTAATGATGTCCTCGATTTGCAACCCGAGCAAATTACCCTGAATTTACGCTCCTTAGAATATCTCAATAGTTCAGGAATCAATATGCTGTCAAAATTTGTCATTCAAGTTCGACGAATTAAAACCGTTAACCTAACTATTTTAGCCTCTAGTGAAATTCCCTGGCAAACTAAATCCTTGAAAAATTTACAACGATTGATGCCAACTTTACAGCTAGAAGTCGAATAAATTCAATCCCAAATGATCTACAATAGACTTTTGGTATGGCGAGTTCGCCTCAGTAAATCTTGAGCCTCTGTATTCACCGTTGTTCCCGGTTTGACTTCTTCTAGGGTGTAAATAATCTTCGCTAACTTGCGATTCATTACTCGATAATCAAGATCACTAGAGCGAGTCAGTTCTCGCCATTCAAAAATTAATTTTTTCGCTTTTTCCATCGCCTCAACCGAATCTTTTTCCTCTTGAAGCCGAGCCTCAATTTTCTCTAAATTAGAGCGATATTCCGATAACTTTTTTTGAGCTTCTGCATAGGAAGAATTATCTTCAGAAATTTTTTCAAGTTGGCGAATTGCGGTTTCCCACAAATCAATCACTTGTTCCCATCGTTCAACAGGATGGGGCGGATCTTGAGCCAAATTGCTCGCTTGTGATGCAAACTGTTGGGCTGCTGCAATTAACGTTGTTCCTCTCTTTTCGCGAGTCGCTTCATCAACTTTTTTTTCAAAATCTTGCTGTGCTGTTAATGAACGATTTTCGGATAGACGTCCGGCCAGAGTATCGGATGGAATTTGATCAAATAAATCAATCGCTGCTTGCCATGCCGCAATCACTTGTCTTTGTCCCGATTGTAATTTTTGATATTCTTGCCGAGCCGAATTCAGGGCTGCTTCAGCCTCAGTTAAACGCTTTTGAGCATACTGTTCTTGAATGATTTTCGCTTCAATCTTCTGGATATTCTTCTGAGTAGCCTGATATTCTTCTGGTGTAAACTGCCAGCTACAGTTAAAAATAGCACAAAAAAACTTAGGATCATGCTCTAAAAACCAAACAGGTACTCGCTCCAAATGTTGATAAGCTTTTTGAATATTTTCTGCACCTAAATCAATTTCTGTACTGGTAGCCGCTTCCTGAACTAATTTTTCAGTTTGTTCGGCAATAGAAATTGCTTTTCGATAGTGATAATCCATACTCATCAAAGTCGGAAAGAGTAAAACAGGAACCGTTTTACTGATCGGCCAGCGAATCAGAGGAAAAGGTAAATTAACAAACCAGAGAATCGCCATTATTCCCACAAAAATCAGACTTCCCCGCATCACTTGATGATAAATTTGAGGAATACGGTTGACTTGAGCCGCTCGTTGCAGAACCTCCTGATTAAAATCGGGAAATTGGTCACTGACCACTTGACGTAATTCCTCATAGGAAAGCGGTTCACCAACTTGCGATCGCAGATTCTCCAGTCGTTGCATGACTATTTTTCGACTCAATTCACTGACAAGGTTATCCTGGGAACCATTGTTGACTTCTCCACTGAGAATCTCAAAAGCACGATTGCCAAGCCGTTGCATCAACACATCCTCCGGGACTGGTGTTAAAAAGCAGAGTTCACTTCCAAACCGAGCGTATCTTAGTTTACCGGATCATCGCTAGATTTCTCAATTTAAGTTCATCTACTTTCAGTCACAATTTTTAATTCAGTTTAGGACATCGGTGTTAAATCCTCGGTAAAATAGAAGAAGATTCCTCTGTTAGACTCTAGCTGTTGATTCACCCTCATCTCGTCATTGACAAGGATCGCGTTTCCAGCTTTGCCTAGACTCGCTGCTCGTTAATTGGGTAAACCGTTCAACTTTTAGCAATCAACTATGGCTACAATTTTGATTATTGATGAGGATGTTCAAACTCAACGGACACTTCAAAATACTCTGGAAAAACAAGGGTACAAAGTCGAAACGGCTGACCAAATTCAATCAGCCTTAACCCAAGCTGAACACCTGCACCCCCATCTGATTCTTTACACTTGGATTTCCCATACAGTTGATGGGTTATCAGACCTCAAAAACTTACAAACTCACTCGAATTTCGCCAAGGCTTTTTATCTGGTTTTGACTCAACCCTCACTCCTTCAATCCCACTTTAACAGTCTGGAAACCCTAATTAACGATTGGCTTTTTGATCCTCTCGATAGCGATGAACTGACTCGGCGAGTTCGTCGGGGTTTACATCATCAAACCCTGTTCAATAATTTTCATAAAAATGATCGGCAATTACAACAGGCTTTAAGTGATCTTGATTTCGCCAAAGAACGACTGATCCAAGCTGAAAAATTCTCCACTCTCGGTCAAATGGTTTCAGGAATTGCCCATGAAATTAATAACCCCGTTTCTTTTGTCAAGGGAAATGTCTCTCATGTGGCAGATTATGCTCAAGATCTGATGGATTTGCTCGAACTCTACAGTGAAGAATATCCTGATCCCTCCCCCGCAATTAAAGACAGAATAGAGGAAATTGATCTCGAATTTCTCCTCGAAGATTTACCCCAAGTCATCGAATCGATGAAAAGCGGGACTGAACGAATTCGTCAGTTAGTTGAGTCTTTGAGAAACTTTTATCGCAGCGATGATTCGGAAGAAAAAACGGTTGATATTCATCCTATACTTGATGATATTGTCTTGATTTTGCAAGCAGAATTCAAAGGTAAAAAAGGTCGTGGGATTAAATTAGTGAAAGACTATGGTAAACTTCCCGAGGTGAATTGCTATCCTGGAAAACTTAACCAAGTTTTTATCAACTTGCTGAATAATTCGATTGATGCACTGGAAGAAAGACGCCTAGAAACTTCCTCCGTTGAACCTACAATTTGGATTAAAACTGAAGTGAGTTCTAGTCATGATCCCCAAAATGTTACCTCACAAGTAATCATCCGAATTAAAGATAATGGTATAGGAATTTCTGAGGAGATAAAAAATTACATTTTCGATCCCTTTTTTACCACTAAACCCGCCGGAACAGGGACAGGTTTTGGACTCAATATCTGTCATCAGGTGATCGTTGACAGTCATCAGGGA
Source organism: Limnoraphis robusta BA-68 BA1 (assembly GCF_034932365.1). Classification (NCBI taxonomy): domain Bacteria; kingdom Bacillati; phylum Cyanobacteriota; class Cyanophyceae; order Oscillatoriales; family Sirenicapillariaceae; genus Limnoraphis; species Limnoraphis robusta. The sequence continues at coordinate 122,829 of NZ_JAYGHR010000008.1, forward strand.
CAACTTCAATGTCTCTCGCAACCGGGAGAGGGGACAGAGTTTATCGTCGCCATACCCCTGCGTTAACGCTATTTTTGATCGGCGTAGGTTGGGTTAAACCTCCGCAAACCCAACCTTTTTGCTGTTTTCATTTTCTTCAATCTGAGAAGAATTTTGAGTTTTGTAAAGAAATGTAACGGTTTTTTTATTAAAAAATGTTGCACAGTCTTGATCTAGCTGTTACGTTGTAAGTGAAGAGTCAATCTCACCCATGCTCGTCATAAGGAGACATCTGAGCCATGCTCTACTCTACTCTTGGGTCGTAAGTACAAGACTCGCGCTTAGGAAAGCCGCAAGGGGGATCTTACGTCTTGTCTAGATCAATTAGCTTCAAAGATGCGGTTTAAGACACAATTGAAAGTCAGTGTGTCAAAGATGGAACACAAACTTCGGTTTTCTAAGTAACTCCTTCGCCCACAAGTTTTTTCCGAAATTGAACAGAATTTGACCACGAAAAGCTGCATTGAGCAGGGCTTTTTCAGCCTTGATATTTAACTTGTGCAGCATTCTCTTACCTTGGAGGTTTAGATGAAAATTCAAGGAACTACAGCACTGATTACCGGGGCTTCCCGTGGAATTGGTCGAGCGATCGCTTTTGAACTGGCAAAAGCCGGAGTCAAACGCCTAATTTTAGTCGCTCGGGATCGCCAAAAATTGGCAGAATTAGCAACAGAAATCCAACCCCTTGGCGTCGAAGTCGTCACCTTAGCATTAGACTTGACGCATCCTGTAGAAATCAACATTGCGATCGCTCAAGCTTGGCGTTCTCAAGGGCCGATTGATTTGTTGGTAAACTGTGCGGGAGTCGCGCACCAAACGCCCTTTTTACAGTCAAAATTACCCGACTTACAAGAAGAAGTTTCCCTGAATTTAATGGGAATGTACACCATCACCCGTTGTATAGCCCGACGGATGGCGACTCGCAAAGAAGGTACCATTGTTAACGTCTCCAGTCTGATGGGGAAAATTGCCGCGCCCACAATGGCAACCTATTCAGCAACCAAATTTGCCATTTTAGGCTTTACCCAAGCCCTGCGCTCTGAACTCACCGAACACAATATTCGAGTGATCGCTTTGTTACCGACTCTCACGGATACCGATATGTCACGCCGACTCAAGTTATTCCGTTGGGTTGTCCCCATGACATCCCAAGAAGTCGCCGAAGTGTTAATTGAGGGACTTCGCAAAGACTCGCCGGAAATATTAGTCGGATGGCAAAGTCATCTCGCCGTTTGGTGTAACCGCATTGCACCAAGACTATTAGAGAAGATGTTATTACTCGCTTCTCCCCTCTCGACTCATCGATCCCCCTCTTACTCAAAAATGAGAGCCTAATCTCACCGATTTTACCTCACGGGGTAAAAAGTCAATTGAAACCTAGACTGGGTGTAGGGTTTAGAAAAAATCGGGTGCAAAAAAGCCCGAGATAATTGATAGGATGAGCGATTATTCTTTGAGTTAGACTCAGAGAATAGTCGCCATTTTTTTCAGTCTGGGATAGCATCCTGACTCGGAAAACAATATTTTCGGAATCTTCCGTCGCAGTCGGGCCGTCATTGGTATAATCTGAAGATATTTTTAATGAACCGTGTCCGCGCACCTCTTGAGGCGATCGCACAAGTCGGGATAGCGCATTCTGTGAGGAGATCTAATTTATGCACATACTGGGAATTTCAGCCTATTATCACGATAGCGCAGCCGCTTTAGTCCGAGATGGAGAGATTATCGCTGCCGCCCAAGAAGAACGATTTTCCCGAAAAAAGCACGATGCCCGCTTTCCTGAACACGCGATCCGCTACTGTTTACAACAAGCCAATATTACCCTTCTCGATGTTGATCATATTGTTTTCTATGACAAACCCTTAGTCAAGTTTGAACGACTCCTGGAAACTTACCTCAGCTACGCCCCCAATGGGTTTCGTTCGTTTATGACGGCGATGCCTGTTTGGTTGAAAGAAAAACTTTACCTCAAAACGGTCTTAAAAAAAGAATTTTCTAAACTCCTCGGCGTTAAACACGCAAAACTGCCGAAATTGATGTTTTCTGAACATCATCAGTCTCATGCGGCATCGGCTTATTTCCCCAGTCCTTTTGAACGAGCGGCTGTTTTATGTCTCGATGGTGTGGGAGAATGGGCGACAACAACGGTGTGGTTAGGAGAAGGAAATTCTCTGACACCCCAATGGGAAATTGACTTTCCTCATTCCTTGGGTTTATTGTATTCAGCTTTCACTTATTATACGGGATTTAAAGTGAATTCTGGTGAATACAAACTCATGGGGTTGGCGCCTTATGGTGAACCGATTTATGTTGATAAAATTCTCACCCATTTAATTGATTTAAAAGACGATGGTACGTTTCGGTTGAATATGGATTATTTCAACTATACCGTCGGCTTAACGATGACCAATAAAAAGTTTGATCAACTGTTTGAAGGGCCGCCTCGCAAACCAGAAAGCAAACTGACTCAACGGGAAATGGATATTGCCGCTTCGATTCAAGTTGTGACTGAAGAAGTGGTGTTACGGCTATCAAGAACCGTTCAAAAAGAATTGAATGTTGATTATCTTTGTATGGCGGGAGGAGTGGCGTTAAATTGTGTCGCAAACGGTCGTATTTTGCGCGAAGGGCCGTTTAAAGAGATTTGGATTCAACCCGCAGCCGGAGACGCAGGCGGCGCGTTAGGGGCGGCTTTAGCGGTGTGGTATCAATATCATAATCAACCTCGAACCGTTGAATCTGAAAAAGTGTTCGCGGAAGTTGGCGCAACCGTTGAAACTCCCTCGGTTCAAAACTCAAAAATTGCGACATTACAACCGAAGTTAAAAACCGTTTCCGCACCTAAAGATCAGATGAAAGGATCTTATTTGGGGCCGAAATTTAGTGATGAGGATATTCAACTTTATCTTGACTCAATTAAGGCGGTTTATCGGCGATTAGATGATGCGGAATTAATGCCACGTTTGGCGGAAATTCTTGATGATGGAAACGTTATCGGATGGTTTCAAGGTCGGATGGAATTTGGGCCGCGTGCGTTGGGTGGACGTTCAATTATTGGCGATCCCCGCAACTCAAAAATGCAGTCGGTGATGAATTTAAAGATTAAATATCGGGAATCTTTTCGACCCTTTGCGCCGTCGGTTTTAGCGGAACGAGTGTCAGATTATTTTGAGATGAATTGTCCGAGTCCTTATATGTTGTTGGTGGCGCCAATTCAAGAAAATCTGCGGATTTCGATGACGGCTGAACAACAACAATTATTCGGCATTGATAAGCTGAATATTCCTCGTTCAGAAATTCCGGCTATTACTCATGTTGATTATTCTGCACGGGTACAAACGGTTCATAAAGACACCAATCCCCGTTATCATAATCTTATTTCCCACTTTGAAAAACGCACGGGATGTGGTGTAATTGTCAATACTTCGTTTAACGTGCGAGGTGAACCGATTGTTTGTACACCAGAAGATGCTTATCGCTGTTTTATGCGTACTGAAATGGATTATTTGGTGTTAGAAAATTATCTTCTGGCAAAATCTGACCAAACCCCTTGGGAAAAAGATGAGTCTTGGAAACAAGAGTTTGAGTTAGATTAATTTTAATCCCCCTAAATCCCCCTTAGAAAAGTGTACGATCCCCCTAAATCCCCCTTAGAAAAGGGGACTTGGAATCCCCCTAAATCCCCCTTAGAAAAGGGGACTTGGAATCCCCCTAAATCCCCCTTAGAAAAGGGGACTTGGAATCCCCCTAAATCCCCCTTAGAAAAGTGTACGATCCCCCTAAATCCCCCTTAGAAAAGGGGACTTGGAATCCCCCTAAATCCCCCTTAGAAAAGTGTACGATCCCCCTAAATC